>JBFWQN010000038.1:0-18305 GCA_050249405.1 Hyphomicrobiaceae bacterium
GCGGCGATCACGAGCGCGCCCCATCAGGGGTTGGCCGCAATATCGGAGGCGGGATGGCTTGCAAAATCGCCACCCCGCCCAATTCGCGCCTCAGCAGCCGTAGCTGCCGCCGTAGCCGCCACCGCTACCGAGCACGCCTTGGAATTGTGCCAGCGCGGCCAGACCATCAGCGGAGTTGAGGCTCTCGATCGAGCCGGCGGCGACCGGGAGCGCGGCGATATAGCCGCCCACGCCGTTGACCTCGCCCATGGTGCCGGCTCCCGCCCCGTCCGGAACCGACTGGCCGTGGATCACGATCTCGCGAAACATCAGGTCCGGCGTGATGTCAAGGCCGAGATCCGAGGAGGTTGCGCTCGTCGGCAAGTCGTAGGTCTGCACGAAGTACTCGGTGCCGTCGGTCGCGGTCGGGAAGTTGCCCATACCGTCGGTCAGAGACAGCAGGATAGGCCCATAGGTCGTGGCGCCCTCGGCGAGCTCCACAAAGCCGTCGTTGTCGCCACCGTTCGCCGGGTCGTCGGTTGCCAGCGTGGGAACCATGGCGTCGGCGGGGTTGGCCCCGGCGAAGCCGTGGATATGCTGGATGTGCGTCTGGCCTGCCTCGAGGCCATCGGCCGAGATGGCTACGGTCAGCGTGCTCTCGTCGGCGTCGTAGGCCAGGAGTGCCGCAGCCGATACGTTCGAGTTGTTCAGAGCCGTTAAATCGACGGCATAGAACATGTCGGCGGCGCGGAACACCTCGCGGCCGAAAACCTCGGTCAGCAATCGACGCTGGTCGCGGCCGAAGGCTTGGCCGTTGTTGCCATGGCCATCGTTGCCATGACCGTGGTCGTCATGGCCGCTGTGGTCGTTATGGCTGGACATCGTTGAGCTATCCTCTGGCTGAAGTCCCCGGCTTGCCGGCTCGATGCGGTTGCATCTGCACGAACCAGCCGCTGCCCAACGGATGCTCGTTGTGCGCGTTCCAAGTTTTTCGATCGCCTGGGAGTCACGAAAATTTATTTCATAAGAAACAATGCCTTGCGTCGTCTTTCGCCGGACATCGAGAAAGCAGCGGCCGTACGCGGCCGCAGCCGATGGCCGCCCTCCAGATAAGGGCTGGGATCGGCATCTCGTGGCATGCAGTCGCAACCGCAACGTCGTCCCGACGTCACGCTTTCAGCCCGTAAAGCTCACCGCCAGGCGAACTGGGGCTGGTCGAAGTGGGCGACGCGCGTATCGAGACCGCGGATCGCCACCTCGCGGAACTGATAGAGCATGGCAGCGGTCGGCGCGTAGACGACGCCACCGGTGATCGGCAGCGGCGCCGATAGCACGGGAGGCTTGCCGTCCTCTGTCGGCGTCAGGCGCGGGATCGCCGGGTTGTCGAGCTGGCGGAACGGCACGCGCAGAACGAACGCCACCTCCACGGGATCGGGATCGATGCTCCCCACCACGCCGCCCCAAACGACAACGGGCGTGATGCGGAAACCGGAACGTGTCGGATAGTCGTCGAGCAGGCCGATGATGGCCTCGGGCTGAAGCTCGAGGCGCAGCTCCTCGTGGAGCTCGCGCAGCGCCGCCTGCTCGATGGTCTCGGCGCCGTCGAGGCGACCGCCCGGCAGGGCCCACTGGCCGGCATGACGCCTGAGGCTCGCCGGCCGCTTGGTCAGCAGCACGGCCGCCTCGCCGTCGGTCTCGCTCTGCACCACGACGATGGCAACGCCTGCGCGGCGTAGCTCCGGGTCCTCGACCGCACGCCGCTCGTGCGCCCCGATGTTGGCGGCGAGACGCTCCCGCAACCCCGGCTCGAACGAATACGGCATTGTCCGTCGCTCCCTCTTGCGCTCCGCAGCGGGCCCGCCGAGACGAGCTCGCGCCTTGGCAGCACACGTCGGCCATGTGAGACTTCGCCGCGCCGCCAGACGGAGACCGCCATGACGAGCCCGACCGACGCCAGCCCCCAAGCAGGCCAGCCCCGCTCCCGCTATGTCAAGGCTCTCGGCCGCGAGATACATCTCATGGAATGGGGCCGCGCGGGCAACCAGCCGCTCGTGATGTGGCACGGTCTCGCACGAACCGGGCGTGACTTCGACACCATCGCGTCTCACCTCTCGAGCCGGTTCCACATCGTCTGCCCGGATACCATCGGGCGCGGCCTCTCGGAATGGAGCGACAAGCCCGACGAGGACTATTGCCTCGACGTCTATGCCCGCCTGGCGGCGGACGTGGCGGATGCGATGGGCTTTCGGACGATGCACTGGCTCGGCACGTCGATGGGCGGCGCGCTCGGCATCCGCGTGGCGGCGACGACGCTGAAAGGCCGCATCCTGCGGCACGTCATCAACGACATCGGCCCGACCTTTCCCGAGGCGCCGTTCACCCGCATCAAGACCTATATCGGCAACCCGCCCGAGTTCCGCATCGTGACCGAGCTCGAGGCCTATTTCCGCACCATCTACAAGCCCTTCGGGCACCATACCGACGCCCAGTGGCGGCATATGGCCGAGACGTCGCTGCGCCGGCTGCCATCGGGCGCAATCACGACGCACTACGATCCGGCCATTGTGCGGCAGATGTTCGTCCACCCGCGCGACTACGAGCAGTGGGAGCATTGGGACGCGAGCGACGTGCCGACCCTGGTGCTGCGCGGCGTCGACTCCGATCTGCTGCTGCCCGACGCCGCGCGCGAGATGACGCAGCGTGGGCCCAAGGCGCGTATCGTCGAGGTGCAGGGCTGCGGGCACGCGCCGGCGCTCAACATCGCCTCGCAGATCGAGGTCGTCCGCCGCTTCCTCGAAGGGTGAGTGCATGGATTTCTTCGACCGGCTGAAGGCCCAGGCCGCAACCGAGTGGCGCCGCTACGCCGAGCACTCTTTCACCGACGCCATGGCCGATGGGACGCTGCCGGACGCCGCTTTCCGCTGTTATCTGGTGCAGGATTACCTGTTCCTGATCGAGTTCGCCCGCGCCTACGCGCTCGCGGTCTACAAGGCCCCGACGCTCGCGGACATGCGCGAGGGCGCCGCCGGCATCTCGGCCATCCTCGACGTCGAGATGGACCTGCACGTGAAGCTCAGCGCCGGATGGGGGCTCTCACCCGCAGACCTGGAGTGTGCGCCCTCCGAGCCCGAGACGCTCGCCTACACGCGCTATGTGCTCGATACGGGCATGCGCGGCGACCTGCTGGCGCTCAAGGTGGCACTGGCCCCGTGCGTGATCGGCTATGCCGAGATCGCGACGCGGCTCGCCGGCCGCACGCTCGGCAGCAACCCGGCGAACCCGTACCGCGTGTGGATCGCGGAATACTCGGGCGAGCCCTACCTGAAAGTGGCTGCGTCGGCGCGCGCCCACCTCGACCGGCTCGCGGCGCGCTATCTGACGCCCGCCCGGGAGGCGGAGCTTTTCGCCATCTTCCGCGAGGCGAGCCGGCTCGAGGCCGACTTCTGGGAGATGGGATGGCGCGCGGGAGGCCGGTAAGCCATCGACAGACGACACAGAAGAGACGCCGCGGCCGGCCGATGCTACCGGATCGGCCTTGTTAATTTTTGCGCAGGCTTTAAATGTTGCGTCGCAACAAATTCGTTGTGCAGCGCAACGGTGGCGAATGACAGGACTCGCGAAGACTTTGTCTCAGCTTCGCGCCTCGCGAAAGGCGCTTGCAGAGCTCGTCGAAGATAGGCCCCCGGAGGCATCTGGCTCGAGCGGCGAGCCAGCTCCGATGCCGATGCTCCGCGAGATCGAGGCCTTCGGCAGCAATCCGGGCAAGCTGCGCATGCTCCTGCAAGTGCCAGAGCGACGCCGCGCCGCGCCGCCGATCGTCGTCGTCCTGCATGGTTGCGGCCAGACGGCCCACGGCTATGCCGAGGGCTCGGGCTGGGCACGGCTCGCCGAGCATCTGGGAGCCATCGTCGTCTATCCCGAGCAGCGCTCCGGAAACGATGCTCAAACGTGCTTCTCGTGGTTCCGCTCTCGGGACACCACGCGCGGGAGCGGCGAGGCGCAGTCCATCCGAGAAATGGTCGAGCATGCCATCGTGGTCTACGGCGCTGACCGCAGCCGTGTGCATGTCACCGGTCTTTCCGCCGGCGGCGCGATGACCGTCGCGATGCTTGCCACCTATCCGGAGGTCTTTGCCGCCGGCGCCGTGATCGGCGGACTTGCCTATGGCAGCGCCGATACGATGCATGGCGCGCTCGCCGCGATGCTATCGGAGCAGACAATCCAGGCCGACACCCTCGGCAATCGCGTGCGGCAGGCTTCCGCTCATCAGGGGCCATGGCCTGCCATATCGGTCTGGCACGGCGAGAGCGACCGCATCGTCAGGCCGACCAACGCTCTGAACATCATCAGGCAATGGACCAACCTGCATGGTTTGGGCGACATTCCAACCTCAGAGGACACCGTCAGCGGGGGGCAACTGAGACGCATCTGGAAGGATGCCGCCGGCCACACGGTCGTCGAGGCCTATCTCATCCCCGGCATGGCGCACGGAGTCCCGATCTCGGCGAGCGAATGCGGGAAAGCCGGCCCGTTCTTCTACGACGTGGGTTTGTCGTCGGCGCACATCATCGCGGAAGCGTGGGGCCTCTCCGGCAGCGTGCCGAGGCGGTCGCGTCCGCTGGAGCGATCACCCAAGACGAACGCGCGCGGCGGAATTGCGGGACGCGCGGTGGCTGCCATCAGAAGCCTGCTCGAGCCTGTAGATCCGGGGCGATGAGCCCTCGCCTCGCGCCGCTGCTCTTTAGATTCTTGCCGGCACGCCGCCACTGCATATAGTGCCCGCCCAATCGTGCAAGCCGGGAGCAAGCAGGGCCATGAGCGCCGAGGACAGCGGGAAGCCGAAGGGCAAGGTCAAGCGCGTGGTGCTCGCCTACTCGGGCGGACTCGACACGTCGATCATCCTGAAGTGGCTGCAGGAGACTTATGGGTGCGAGGTGGTGACCTTCACCGCCGACCTCGGGCAAGGTGAGGAGCTGGGCCCTGCCCGCGAGAAGGCGCTGATGCTCGGCATCAAGGCCGAGCACATCTTCATCGAGGATCTGCGCGAGGAGTTCGTCCGCGACTTCGTGTTCCCGATGTTCCGGGCGAACGCCGTCTACGAGGGCGTCTATCTGCTGGGCACGTCGATCGCGCGACCGCTGATCGCCAAGGCGCAGATCGACATCGCGCGCAAGGTCGGCGCCGATGCGGTGTGCCACGGTGCCACGGGCAAGGGCAACGATCAGGTCCGCTTCGAGCTCAGCTACTATGCACTCGAGCCGTCGATCCGCATCATCGCGCCCTGGCGAGAGTGGGAGTTCAAGAGCCGCACGGACTTGATCGAGTTCGCTCGCACGCACCAGATTCCGATCGCCAAGGACAAGGAGGGCGAGGCGCCGTTCTCGGTCGACGCCAACCTCTTGCACTCGTCCTCCGAGGGCAAGGTGCTGGAGGATCCCGGCCAGAAGGCGCCGGAGATGGTCTACCAGCGCACCATCTCGCCGATGGCTGCACCCGACAAGGTGACGACGGTCAGGATCGGCTTCGATAAGGGCGATGCCGTCTCCATCGACGGCAAGCGAATGAGCCCGGCGATACTGCTGAAGGCGCTCAACGACCTCGGCCGTGACAACGGCATCGGGCGCATCGATCTCGTCGAGAACCGTTTCGTCGGCATGAAATCGCGCGGCATCTACGAGACGCCGGGCGGCACGATCCTGCTGGCGGCGCACAGGGCGATCGAGTCGATCACGCTGGACCGCGGCGCGGGCCACCTGAAGGACGAGTTGATGCCCCGCTATGCGGAGCTGATCTACAACGGCTTCTGGTTCAGCCCCGAGCGCGAGATGCTGCAGGCGGCAATCGACAAGAGCCAGGAGCACGTCGAGGGCGAGGTGACGCTCGAGCTCTACAAGGGCAACGTGATCGTCGTCGGGCGCACGTCGCCGAAGTCACTCTACTCGTCGACGCTCGTCACGTTCGAGGACGACCGTGGCGCCTACGACCAGAAGGACGCCGCCGGCTTCATTCGGCTCAACGCGCTACGCCTGCGGACACTCGGGCAGCGGGGGCGGGGATAGGCTCGACCCGGCCTCGAAGGCGGGCCGGGACGCTGGACCTACGTCGAGGCGCGCGCGGGAGCTCTGCCGATGAGCGGCCTCGACAATGTTCCGCACCTTCGACTCGGCCAAGTCGCCGGCGTGCCGGTGACCGTGGATGCGACGTACCTCCTGGTTGTGGCCTACATCGCACTCCACGTCGCCCAGCGGACGCTCGACGCGGCCGGGTATGCCTCCGTCGGCGCGATCCTGCTCGTCGGCGCGTTCGGCTCGCTGCTGCTGCACGAGGCGGGGCACGCCGTCATGGCAAGCCGGCTCGGCTACAGGACGGCCGGAATCTGGATCGGGGCTGGCTTCGGCCTCGCGCTGGTCGAAATGCCCGAAGGGCGCAACCGCGACGCCGTCGCCATCCTGGCGGCGGGGCCGGCGACCAACCTGCTGCTCGCGGCAGCCATTTTCGCAGTCCTCAATGCTCCGGGGCTGTTCGAGGCGAGCGCCTATCCGCCGCCGGTCGAGTTCACGGCAGCGTGGCCGCGCGGGCCGGCATTCTTCGCTATCCGGAGCGTCGGCAATCTCAATTTGGCACTGGCCGCCGTGAACCTGCTCCCGGCATTTCCGCTCGATGGAGGGCGCATCTACCGGATCGCCCTTCGCGGCTGGCTGGCGGACCGGAACGGGGTGCGCATCATTGCCGGTCTCGGGCTCGCCTCAGGTCTATGGTGCCTGCTCGCGGCGATCGCATACTCGGGTGGGCTTGCACTGGTCGGCCTGCTGCTCCTGGTCGTCAACTGGTCGATCCTGCGCGGAGACGAGCCGCCCTTCGAATAGTGGACGAGCTGCCCCATGGACAGCCGACCGGCCATCCCATAAGCACCGTTCCATGATCAAAGGGGCCTACGACTGGATGATGCGGATGGCGGAGCACCGCCGTGCGCCGGAGGCGCTGTGCGCCGTATCGTTTGCGGAAAGCTCGTTCTTTCCGATCCCGCCCGACATCATGCTCGTGCCGATGATTCTGGCCGACCGGCGCAAGGCGTGGCTCTATGCGACGCTGTGCACCATCGCATCCGTGGTGGGCGGTGTCGCCGGCTATGCGATCGGCTATCTGGCGCTCGATCTGGCCAAGCCGATCCTCGCCAACCTCGGACTGGTGGAGAAGCTCGCCACGGCCTCGGCCTGGTTCCAGGAATATGGGGCTGCGCTGCTGATCCTGAAAGGCTGGACGCCCTTCCCGTACAAGGTGCTCACCATCTCGGCCGGCGCCATGCACATGAACCTCGCGGCCTTCATCGGAGCGAGCATCGTGGCACGGGCGATGCGCTTCTATCTGGTGGCAGGGCTGCTGTATTGGTTCGGCGAGCCGATCCGTGCCTTCATCGAGAAGCGCCTGTCACTAGTCACCACGGTGCTGGTCGTTCTCATCGTCGGCGGGTTCGTTGCCATCCGTTTCCTGATCTAGCGTCGGCCTCGAGGGCTCCATGTCGCGCGTCGCACCCGAGTCACACCCCGCCTATCGTTCCGGTGGCTTCGCGCTGATGCTGGCGATTGCGGCCATCGGCATCGCGCTCGCCTATCAGCATATCGGCGGACTCGAGCCCTGCCCGCTCTGCCTGCAACAGCGGTATGCGTTCTATCTGGGCATTCCGGCGCTGTTCGCCAGTCTCGTGCTGGTCGCCGCCGACCGGCCACGGGCAGCGGCGCTCCTGTTCTTCGCCGTCGCGCTCGTGTTCCTGGCGAACAGCGGACTCGCAATCTACCACGCCGGGGTCGAGTGGAAATTCTGGCCGGGGCCGGACACCTGCGCACAGGCGCCAGGCGGCCTGAAGCCGCTTGCCGGCGCCGGCGGCGACCTCGTGAAGAGCCTGGGGACCACCCGCGTCATCCGCTGCGACGAGGCAGCGTGGCGCTTCCTCGGCCTGTCTTTCGCCGGCTGGAATGTGATCGGCTCCTTCCTGATCTTCGTTGCCGCGCTGCAGGCAGCCTTCGCCGCCTCCGACCGCGCCCGCTGACGAGCCAAAAGTTATCCACAGCTCGTTTGGATGCGCCCGCGCGACCGGGCGAATCATCGCCGGAAGCCCTGAATGTGCGGCTTGGCGCGTGGCGAAATGAACAAACGTCAAGCGAAATACCAAAATCAGATCTTTAATCTGCCTTTGTGTCGCCACGCGGCAACTGTTTATTAACTCTCGTTCGCGGACGACGCAGCAGCGACGGACGCAGGTGAGTAGGCGGAGGCTCGGGATGGCGAGAGTTGTCGGAAGCCCCCGGAACCCGAATGTAGCGCGTATGGGATGTCCGGCACCCGGCGAGGTTTTGTTCAGGCGTGGCGTAACAAGGGCCAGCGTAGCGGCCCCGGGTGGCGAGGAAGCGAGATCGGCCTCTGCGAGTTGTAGCGTCGGTAAGCGTCAGTCTCAGCGTATTCCGGTCGAGAGCGTTCTGCGTCTGTCTTGTAGCGTACCGCGTCCGTCAGTTGCGTCTGTCGCGTCAGAGTTTGTCGTATCCCAGTCAGCGTCTCGTCGCGTTGCGTCCGAGCACGGGCCCAGTGAGCGTCAGCCCGATCGTGGTCAGTCCCCGCCCGGCCTTCTTTCTCGCGTGATGAGAATGATCCGCCGTCGGTCGTTCGCCGCCAAGGTCGCGGATCGCCAGCAGAGACTGCTGGCATCCGGGGACGCAGTCCCAGGCACGGCGGAGCGTCATGTGCCGGTTGCGTTGCGTAGCCAAGTGCAAGTTGCGTCACAGTCCTTGGTTCTGTCGCGTCGTGTCGGTTCGGTTGCGTACGGAGTTGGTCGGTTGCGTTCGAGTGAAAGTAGCCAGCGTGCTCGTGTCGTCCACTGAAAGGCTGTCCGCCGTGAGCCCGTCCGTCGTCTTCATCCCCCGTGTGACGACGGGAGACTTTTCGGGCTCCGGCGCTTGGCAGCCGGTTGGCGAGATCGCAAGTGCACTGGTCGGTCGCGTTGCGTTGCGTGGTTTCGTTGCGTCAGGAGTTCGAGGGAGCCTCCGCGAGGAGGCGGGCGTGATGCCGGTGGGTGCCGGCGCCGCCGAGCCAGCAGGATGATGGGGCGGCCAGCCGCCGCCCCCAAATGAACGGCAAGCGCATCGAGTCGGAGCACCGCAAGGTAGCCCGCCCGCAGCTCATAGCAAGGTCTCGCGTAGAGCTGCTCGACACTGGATGCGCTTGCCGCCCCATCCCTCCGGCCCCCGATCGTGCAGAGATCCGCACAGTGAGGCAAACCGCCATGGTCATCCCGTTCGAGACTTCTTCCCACCGGACGGCCGTCGACGAGAGCCCGGCCCACGTCAATCCCATCCTATGGCAGCAGTCGATCGGCCTCGCCCGGCAGATCGCGGCGCGCGTCTTCCGCGACGGCGGAAAGGCAGCGGACGCAATGGCCACGGTGGGCCTGGCGTCGTCGCGGGATGTCGGATGGGACAAGGCCGTCGAGCTGATCGCGGGCGAGTTGTCCCGCGGCCGGGGGCGGGAAAGGCGTTCCGTAGCCGCCTGAAAAGGTGCGCCGGCCGCGCTCAGGTAGCGGCAGTGCTGGCGTTGAGGATCGATCGAGCGATGCCAAGATGGGCGGGTGCGATGACGCATCCGCCTTTGGCTTTTTCCGGAGCAAGATAGAAAGCCGCCTGCGTTGCGGTGCCGTCCCTGCCACCGCTCTCGGCGAGTGGGAGGCCCGCCAGTCCTCCATCGCGAAACGGTGACTGCCCGGCTCCAAGCTGGATCGTGCTTTCAGCCGCGGCCCGCGCCCGACGCGAGGCCGCCGCCGGGACACAAATTGAAGGCGCCGGTCAGCGCATCGTCGCGCGAGGGGTACTCGCCGACCAGCTCACCGCCCTGCGCATGATCGCGGATGAAAGCCTGGGCCAGCCCCGCCTCCTGGCCGTCCAGCACCTGGACGGCGGTGTAATGAATCTCGTTGCCGACGTTACGGCGGATCAGCACGTTTCTCTTGCCACCATAGCTGGCGGTGAAGACCTTGCAGGCAAGTCGCGGCCGCACGGCGGGTTTCGGCGCGGCGGGAAGGACCGGCACGGCGCTCGCCGCGACGAACGGCAACGCCGCAGCCGTTGGCGCCGAGCGGCGGCTCGAGGGGGGCGCGGACACGGCAGCGGCGACCTCGGCGGGCGCTGCCTCCTCCGGGTCGGGCGGCTGCGGCCCGGTGCAGAACCGGCGCCGGTAGGTGTCGGCGATGAACGCGATGGAGCGCCAGTAGCGGCGGTCGGCTGCCCAGCGACCCGACAGGTCGCGGTAGGTCACCGGACGGCCGAGGCGGCGCGACGCGGAGATGATGTCGTCCTGCTTCTCGCGGGTACGGCGCGCGACGGGCTGATCGACACGCTCGCCGGAGTAGGCGACGAGATGCTGCATCTGGCCGAGAACGCCGGAGGAGACGTCAGGGAAGCTGTCGCCGGGGACACCGCCGCCCGTGGTACCTATTCCGGCGAAATTGTTCTGCGCCGGGCTGACGTCCCCCTTGCCGGAGGCGTTGCGGAACAAGAGGTAGTTCGTCTCGACGATCATCTGGAAAAATGCGTAGTCCCAGCGCACGCCCGTGCGCTCGCCGTGAGCCTTGTAGAAGGCGGCGATGTTGCGGAATTTGGCCGGCATCTGGGGATTGCGGTCGGCGAGAAAGCGCATCATGCGCGGGGGCGTCACGCACGCCGGAACGCGATTGCGCGGACCGAGCCTGATCTCCGGCAACTGCTCGGCCGCGGCGATGGTGGCATCGGCTTGGACGGCGGCGAGCGCAGCAAAAGCAAGAGCCGCGCCTCTGTGCCAGGCGCTTCGGCGCTGGTTCATGGTCGGGGCTCCATCGAGACGCCGGGGGCTCGCCTGGCGTTTGGCTGCGGGGCGCCCTCCATCAACGTGGAGGGCCGACAGGCGAGCCTACGGCTCAGCCTTCGGGGCACAGCTCGAATGCCTTGTCGAGCGCCTGGGCCTGGCTCTGGAACTCGGCCTCGACCTCGCCGCCCTTCGCATAGGCCGAGATGTAGGCCTCGGCCTCGCGACGCTCCGCACCCTCGTTGACGTCGAGCACCGTGAAATCGGTGCCAGAGCTGGTCTTGACGCGGATGATCAGCGCCTTCTGGCCGCCATAGCTCGCGGTCCAGACGCGGCACTTGCCAGGAGCGGCGGGCGCGCCGACGGCGGGGGCTGACGCCTGCGGTTTCGACGGCGCCGCCGGCACGAGCGATGCCGCGGCCGAGGCGACCGCGAATGGCGGAGATTTATCGGCTTGGCGGGGCAGGGCCTTGCCTGCCTTGCCGGGACGCGGCTCGACCGGTGCCGCCTCGGCCGCCGGTGCGGCAGTAGCCGTGTCCGTCTCGGCGGCAGGTGTTTCCCGCGGAGCGTTCAGGATGCTGTACGAGGGCGTCGCCGCGACGCTTTTGGGCGAGCCTGCAAGGGCCGTGGCGCCCAGGCCCTGGCGACGCTCGTCGCCCTCGGCTTTGCCCTCGGCAATGGCCCGTCGCGCGAGATCGGCGCCGGAGATGCGCTCGCTCGGCTTGGCGGCCTCAGCAACCGCTGCCGGTTGCGCCGAGCCGCCACGCGCTTCCTGCACCCACTCGGGATGCGCATCGGGGCGGTTGCAGAAACTGTCGCGGAAGCGGCTCGCGATAGACTCGATGTTCGAGAAATAATCGCCGCCGTTGGCCCACTTCGTCGCCAGATGGGCGAAGGTGACGGAGCCTCGCGCCCGCTTCTGCATATTCTTCAGGATGCCCCATTCCTGCACTTTGCGCGTACGCTCGGCCACGGGGCTTTCGACCGTCTCGCCCGCATAGACCATGACATGCTGGAGATGGGCGAGTACGCCGGTCGAGACATCCGGGAAGCTCTCGCCGGGCGCGCCGTGCCCTGTGGCGCCGAGGCCGGCGAAATTGTGCTGGCTGGGCTTCACATCGCCTCGCCGCCCTCTATCGCCACGAAACGAGAGATTGCCCGTCTCGAGCATCATCTGAAAGAAGGTGTAATCCCACCGCAGGCCCAGCTGCTCGCCGTGCCGCATGTATTCGACCGCGATTTTCTCGAAGCGCGGGTCGAGGCCTTCATTGCGGGACTTGAGATAGGCCATCAAACGGCCAGGAGTCGCGCAGTCGGCGACACGATTGGTGTCGGACGTGCGGATCGCAGGCGCGTCGGCCTTGGCCATCGCGGGGAGCAGCATGAGCGCGGCGGCAAGTCCTGCGGCCAAAGATCGAGTCATGCTGCTACCCCCAAACTGTCCACGCACGTTCTCAGCGAAGTCTTGTCCGATTTTCGGCATGGTTAATTAGGCGCTCATTGTTAACAGCCGATTAATCCCCCCGGATTGCAGATTGTGATGGTCGCCCAGCTTTGGGGCGCGAGTGAGCGCGGTTTCTGGCGTGAACGAGGCAATTCCGCAGACGAATTGTGGCAGCCGCCGGGCTGCATCAGCAGCAGGGCCGCGACGCGCGGCGGTATGCCCCCGCCGGTGGAGCGGTCAGCACTCCGGCCCAAGCGGCAAACCGGTCAGGTCGTCTCGGCGCGGAATGGGCGAGACAGCAGCGCATCGATCGCCGTATCGACGTCGAGCGCGCCGGTTACGATCGCATGCACGGCCGAGGCGATCGGCATCTCGATCGCGTGCTCCCCAGCCAGCCGAACCACGGCGGCGGCGGTATAGACGCCCTCGGCAACGGAGCGGCGCGCGCCCACCACATCCTCCAGCCGCTGACCCTGGGCGAGAGCCCTGCCGAGGCTCATATTGCGCGACTGTGGGCTGCCGCATGTGAGGACAAGGTCGCCGAGTCCGGAAAGCCCCGCCAACGTCTCCGCCCGCGCGCCCATCGCCTCCCCGAGCCGGCGCATCTCGGCGAAGCCGCGCGTGACGATCGCGGCATGGGCGCTGGCACCGAGCTGCTTGCCGTCGACGATGCCAGCCGCGATGGCGAGGACGTTCTTGACTGCGCCCCCGAGTTGCACGCCGACCGTGTCGTCCGACCAGTAGAGGCGGAAATTGCGATAGCCGACGGCCTCTGCAAGGCGCTGGCCGAGAGCGGCATCGGCGGTCGACAGCGTGAGAGCGGCCGGCAGACCGCGCGCGACGTCGGCGGCGAAGCTCGGTCCGGAAAGCACGGCGAGCGTCGCGGTCGGCAAGGCTTCGGCCAGGACGTCGCCCATCAGCTTGCCGGTCGCCTGCTCGATGCCCTTGGCGCAGACCACGACCGGGGTTCCGGGAACGAGAAGCGGGGCCAGCACCTTGGCCGTCTCCCGCACATGCTGAGCGGGGGGAACGAGCAGGATCGCCTCGCGCTCCGCGATCTCGGCGAGATCTCCGGTTGCGACGATGCCCTCATCGAGCGGGACACCAGGGAGGAACACCGAGTTGCGGTGCGCGCTGTTGATCTCGTTCGCGACCTCGGCCTCGCGGGCCCAAAGGGCAACGTCCCGGCCGGCAAGCCGTGCGGTCTGCGCCAGCGCGGTGCCCCAGGCCCCTGCGCCGATGACGCCGATGGTTCGGATGGCCGTCATGGAGCCTCACTCGTTGTCCAGTGCCAGCGACCGTAGCTGTATTTGCACGATACGGGAACGCCGGGGATCACCGGAACGATCCTGGACGGGCCGCGTCGTGAGCCGGCCTGCCGCCTGCTTGAACGCCGTATGCTAGGCGATTTTTAGCCATTTGAGCCTAGTTCTTGGCAAAGGGGCTCTTCGACAGGACGGGCATCGCATGGACAATTCTACCGTCGGCAAACGCGGCGCGACGCGCATCAAGATGTTGAAGGGGGGCATGATCGCCTACAGCGGCGGCCAGGCGACGATGCCCTGCGTGGTGCGCGACATGTCGGAGGGCGGCGCGCGGCTGCAGGTGGCGCACGGAAGCGCCGTGCCCGACACGTTCGAGCTCGCCGTCGAGCTCGACGGCATGCTCGTGCACACCGAGGTTGCCTGGCGCAGCGCCTTCGAGGTCGGCGTCAAGTTTCTCGAGGCGCCCCGATACTCGAAGCCGAAGCGCATTCAGATCGTCGGCCAGACCGGTCCCGCGCCGCGCGGAAGCCTACGCCGGACGGCTACGCTCTCGCACCCCGGCGCGACGCTTCGCGGCCCCGCGGTGGCCCCGGCCGAGCCTGCGCCCGTCGTCACGAGCTTGCGCGGGCGGCCCGCAAACGCGACCGTGCTCAAGCCCAAGCGTGCCAGCCAGCCAGACTCGCGCGGGAACATTCCGATCCTGATCGCCGAGGACGATCCGGACGACCGCATGCTGATGGAGGAGGCGTTCGCGGAAAGCCATTTCACGCATCCGATCTCGTTCGTCGAGAACGGTGTCGAGCTGCTGAAATACGTCCGCGGCGAGGAGCCCTACCTCGAGCGGCAATATCCGGGCCTCATCCTGCTCGACCTCAACATGCCGAAAATGGATGGCCGAACGGCGCTGATGCACTTGAAGACCGACCCGCACTTCAAACGCATTCCGGTGATCGTGCTCACCACCTCCAGTGCCGAGGAGGACATCCAGCGGACCTACGACCTGGGTGTCACGGCGTACGTCTCGAAGCCCGGCTCGCACCTCGGGCTGATGGAGCTGGTGAACTCGCTCAATACGTTCTGGACGCGGTTCGTGAGCCTGCCAGCGGCCTGAGCAGCGCCGACTGCGCCAACCGCTACTCTGCGGCCTTCACTCCCGACCGGCCGCCAGGGGCCGGCCCTGGAGCGTCCGGGTTGTGGGCCGCCGAGCCTTCCGACTTGCCGGCCAGCCTGGCCAGGCTGGCTGCGACGGCCGGCGATAGCGCAGGACCCGTCCTGCGCGTGTGCTGCCGAGAGGTGCGCGACGACGTTTCGGGGTCGGTAAGCTGAGGCTGCATCGCAGCGGCCTCCCTTGCCGCGGCAACGGCTGCCGCCTGCTCGCCTCTGGACAGTCCGGATTGTGGTTGTGACGGAGGCGCCGCCGGCCGCTCCGGCATGGGATGCGGCAGGTCGGACGCCCGCACCGTGGGCTGTGGTGGCGCAGGTCGCGTCATCGGCCGCGGAGCCGCCACGTCCGCCGGCCGCGAGACCGATGAGGCAGATCCATGCGCAGCGGGAGCGCCGCCGAGCGTTACGCCGCTCTTACCGGTCTGAGATGGAGCCTGCGGCGGCGGCTGCTGGGGCTGAGGCGTAAAACCCTTGCCTGACATCGCCTGCGGCGCCGGCATGGCGCCCTGCGCTCCCGTCGCCGGCGGCACTGCTGCATGGATGGGCCGCGACACCGGATCGGGTTGTAGCGGCCCGGGCCTCGTGCCTGGGTCCGCCCGCATCGCCCCGGGCGGCGCCGAAGGCGAGGCTGGAGGCACGCGCTGCTGCGGAGGCGGCGCCTGCATCGCAGGCTGTGGCCGGCCCGTTTGCGGATGACCTGTGACCGGACCACCGGCAAAAGGCGGCTGAGCCGATCCATTGCCGGAGGGATACGGCGCCGCCGACGGCTGCCCCGTGAATGGGTACGCTCCACTGCCTTGCGGCGCGGGTGTCTCGGCCGGAGGAAGGGTGGTGATCGTCGCCGGGATGTCCGGAACCGCCTCGACTCCCTTTTTCTTCTCCTGGCCGCGAACCATGCCCCGGCGGCGCATGCGGCGCTCGCTCGAGCGGATGAGCCGGAGCAAGCGGACGACCTCCTCGTCGCGCATCGGGTCGCCGTAGTGGAACCCCTGCGCGTAGTGACAGCCGATCGAGCGCAGGAATGCCGCGTCCTCGGCGTTACCGACACCGTCGCCCACCACCTTGCGGCCCAGCTCGAAGGCAACCGCGACGATGGAGCGGACGAGGGCGGCGTCGCGCTCGCCTTGGCCGGACCACTCCACCAGCGCCTTGTCGATCTTGAACGCATCGAAGGGGAAGCGGCCAAGATAGGCCAGCGAGCTGTAGCCCGTGCCGAAGCGGTCCATCCAAAGCTCGACACCGGCCTCGCGCAGGAGCTCGAGCACATGACTCGCCTGCTCCGGGTTGTCCATCACGAGGGTCTCGGGGATGGCGAGGCGCAGCGAGCCAGCCGGCAGCATGGTGCGGGCCTTGGCTTGACGGATCTCCTGGATCAGCTCGGGCGACAGCAGCTGCCGGCTGGTCAGGCTGACGGTCACGAACAGCGGATGCTCCGGCCGTGGCAGCTCCTGCTGCCAGCGCGCGGCGCCGGCAAGGACCTGTCCGAGCAGGTAAGCGCCCAGGCGCGTGACGAGATCGGCGCGCTCCGCGAGCGGCGCCAGCTCGACCGGAGAGACGACGCCCAGCTTCGGATGCTGCCACCGCACGGTCGCCTCGAAGCCGACCAGCTCGTCGTTGGCCAGGCTCACGACAGGCTGCCACAGAACGGTCAGGCGGGCCTCGTCGATGGCCTTGGCGAGGTCGCGCTCGAGCTCGGCCCTCTCGGCGCGCTCGGTTTGCATCTGAGGACCGAAAATCTCGGCGCGATCGCTACCGAGCCGCTTGGCGCGGTGCATGGCGATCTCGGCATCGCGCATCAGCTCGCGCGCTGTCGTCTCCCGGCCGTCGTGAACGGCGATGCCGATCGAGCCCGTGAGCACGATCTCCTGGCCGGCAATGCGGATCGGCGAGCGCAGCGACAGGCGAAGGCGCTCGGCGAAGGACGCGAGCTCTCGCGGGTCTGTCTGGTCGACGAGGAACAGGGCGAACTGGTCGCCGCCGACGCGGGCCAGCGCGGCGTCGCTGCCGGCGATGCGGGCAAGGCGGCGCGACACGGTCAGAATGATGCTGTCGCCGACCACGAGGCCGAACGTGGCGTTGACCGAGCGGAAGCGATCGACGTCGACGACGATCACCGTGACGTGCGGCATGGCTCCGCCTGCGGTCCGATGCAGAATTCCGCTTAGACGGTCGAGGAACAGCTCACGGTTCGGCAGTGAGGTCAGGCTATCGAAAACGGCATTGAGCAGCAGCCG
This sequence comes from Hyphomicrobiaceae bacterium, assembly GCA_050249405.1. Lineage (GTDB taxonomy): Bacteria > Pseudomonadota > Alphaproteobacteria > Rhizobiales > Hyphomicrobiaceae. Next base: position 16,911 of record JBFWQN010000038.1, read on the forward strand.
CTCCTGCGCCCGCTTCTGGTCGGTCGTGTCGCGGACGAGGCCCACGCAGCGCAAATTGCGCCGGTCCGACGTCGGCACGCTCGCGCCCTCGAACTGGAGCCAGCGATAGGAGCTGTCGGCGTGGCGCAGCCGGATGCCGGTGTGCAGGGTGCCTCCGTGCTGCTCGCGGATGGCCAGCAGCTCCTGGCGAAACCGCTCGCGGTCGGCCGGATGGACATAGGCGAGCAGCTCCTCGACGCGAGTCGGCAGCTCGCCTGGAGCGAGCCCGAGAAGTGCCTCGACCTCGGCATCGACCCGCACCTCATCCCGCCGAAGGTTCCATTCCCAAAAAGCAACGCCGGCACGGTCCAGGGCGGCGAGACGCATCTGCTGGCCGCCCGTCGAGCTGCCGAGCAGTGGCTCGCCGGTGCGGAAGGCGTACTGGGTGACCGTGAAACCGATCAGCACCAGGATCAGCACGAGGCCTGCGACGAGGCCCGAGATGGCGAACTCGCCCGCCATACGGCCGGTGAGCGTCACCGCCGCGCCGAACAGCCAGACGAGAAACAGAATCCACGTCGGCATCAGGGCCAAAGCCCGGTCCAATCCACGCAAGGCGAGGACGAGGATCAGCGTGAAGCCGAACGCGCCGACGAAGCCGAGCGACAGCCTCGCGACGGTGGCTGCCAGCCGCGGATCGAGCACTGCGACCGCGACGATGGCGAGCTGCGCCACGACCCAGACGAGGAACAGCGTGCGCGCGAAGGCGCTCCACAGGTTCACCCGCAGGAAGGCCCCAAGGAACAGCACGAGGCTCGCCGCGAGCGCCGCCTCGGCCGCGGCGCGATACTGGGCGTTGTCCTCGGGCTTCATCTGGAACAGCTTGTGCCAGAAGCCGAAATCGACACAGAGGAGCGCCAGGGCGCACCATGCGACGAGGCCGGCCACCGGGAAAATCGACTTGTGGTTGGCGGCGAAGACGGCGGTGAGGAACACGGCGAGAAGGCCGGTGATGCCGAGCATGATGCCGTTGAAGAGCTGGCGCTCGCGCTGGCGCTGCTCGAACTCGATAGGCTTCCAGAGAGTGAGCCGCGTGAACCGCTCGGAGGCGAGCTCGGCGACGTAGGTCACGGTCTGCCCGCGCTCGATGGTCAGGCGGAAGATGTCGATGCGGTCGTTACGAACCCGCTCCGGCGCAAATCCCGCCGAATGAGCCACCGCCGAGATGCGCCGCGCATCGAGGTCCGGCCACACGATGCCGGAGCCGATGGGCGAATAGCGGTCGGCCGTCAGCCAAAGCTCTATCGCCTTGCTGGTCGGATTGGTCAGCGCGAAAACCATCCAGTTCGGACTGCTGCCCGGCGTCGTGGCCCGCACGGCCATGCGCGCGGAAGCGCCGTCAGCGCCGGGCGCCAT
>JBFWQN010000039.1:0-18229 GCA_050249405.1 Hyphomicrobiaceae bacterium
CGTATAAAATTGGCAACTCTTGGCTGTGTCGGGGGTGCTCGAACGATGACTTTGCCAATCATGCCGCTCGACGATATCGACCGCCGCATGCTCGCGGCGCTGCTGGAGAACGGCCGGCTCACCGCCACGGAGCTCGCCGAGAAGGTCGGGCTGACGGTGTGCCCCTGCCTGCGCCGCCTCCGGCTCCTCGAGGCTGCCGGCGTGATCCGTGGCTATGCGGCTCTCCTCGACCAGAAGAAGGTCGGACTGCCGGTCAGCGTGTTCATCTCGATCAAGCTCGAGCGGCAGACCGAGGAGGCGATGCGCGCCTTCGAGGACGCCATCCGCAGCTGGCCCGAGGTGCTCGAGTGCTACCTCATGACGGGGCCGCGCGACTACCTGCTTCGCGTCGTCGCGAGCGACCTCGGCGACTACGAGCGCTTCGTGAAGTCGCGCCTCACGCGCGTCGCCGGCATAGCCAACATCGAATCGAGCTTCGCGCTCGGCCAGGTGAAGCACACGGGCTCCCTGCCTCTCGGCCGCTGAGGGAGAGCAGCCGCGCTCCGCAAGCCAGCCAGGGGAGCCGGGCGGCACCTGCGGGCGTCGGCCGGAAAGGTTCCGTTAAGGAAGAATGGCTACTGTATGTCTTGCGCATTCTTTGGCGCATCGATCACTCGACTGAGGAAATGGCGAGGCAGCGATGCTCATCTCCTACTATCAGGACGGCGTGGCCGTGCCGCGGAGCGCCTCGCCGGCTATGGCGATACTGATGGGCCTCAACGCCATTTTCGCTGTCGGCATCCTGTTCGCGTGGACCTACATCTCGTTTTTCGTCGCAGAGCCGTTCTCCTGGGCGACGTGGATGCCCGTCAATCGCGGATACGGGCTGCTCGGCGCGCTCGAGTATCCCTTCCTCATGCTGTGGCTGCTGCCGATAGTCGGCATCTTCGGCGGCTGGGTGAGCTTGAAGAGCGGCCAGAAAACCATTGCCTACGCCTTCGTCGCCGTGCCGATCGTCATGATCATGCTGGTCATGGGCTGGTACTACGTCACGCCTGCCGACTGGCGCTGAGACCTGTCGGCCGGCGGTGCGCCCGCCGCCTCAGATCGAGAAGCTCGTTCCACAGCCGCAGGCCGCCGTCGCCTGCGGATTCTTGATGCGGAACGATGCGCCGATCAGGTCGTCGACGTAATCCACCTCCGAGCCGGTCATGTAGGCGACAGACAGGCTGTCGATGGCGATGCGAGCCCCGTCGCGCTCGATCACCACGTCCTCGGCCTCGGGCCCTGCCACGAGGTCGAGCTTGTATTGAAAGCCCGAGCAGCCGCCGCCCTCGACGATGATGCGAAGCATGGGCCTCGCCGGGTCGCCCGCGGCGATCTCGGCGAGGCGCTCGGCGGCACGTCGGGTCATCGTGACGTCGGCGGTCGGTGCGGCTGCGTCTGACATGGCGATCTGCGGCTCCTGTCGGCGATGGCCGTCGGCTATGGCCCCTTCTAGATAGGCCGACACGCGCGACTGTCAAACCGGCTGGGTGGAATCGCTGCTAATAGGCGTGTCCGAACACGCGAGGACCGCCATGTCCGATCGACCGGCAGCCTGGTTGCCCCCACCCCGCCAGCTGGCCCCCTGGGCGCTTTCGCCCGAGCGGAGTCGCGGCCGCCTCCATGACGGGCAGCCGTGCCCCATGCGCACTCCCTTCCAGCGGGATCGCGATCGCATCGTGCACGCGACGGCTTTTCGCCGGCTCAACTACAAGACCCAGGTCTTCCTGCTGCACGAGGGCGATCACTACCGCAGCCGCCTCACGCACAGCCTCGAGGTGGCACAGATCGCCCGGGCCATCGCTCGCCAGCTCGGCCTCGACGAGGACTTGTCCGAGGCCCTCGCACTCGCCCACGATCTCGGCCACCCGCCGTTCGGGCATGCCGGCGAGCGTGCCCTCGAGCGGTCGATGGCAGCGGTCGGCGGCTTCGACCACAACGCCCAGAGCCTTCGGGTGGTGACACAACTCGAGCGAAAGTACTGGGACTGGGACGGGCTCGACCTCACGCTCGAGACGCTCGAGGGGCTGGTCAAGCACAACGGCCCGGTCGCGCCGGCGCGCCAGCCGCTCCTGGCTCGCGCCATCGACGAGGCCGGGCTCGCGGGCCGGCTCGACGAGACGCTCGAAGCACCCGCCGAGGCGCAGGTTGCGGCGATTGCCGACGACATCGCCTACAATAACCACGACATCGACGATGCGCTGCGCGCCGGCCTCGTGCGCTTCGAGGAGCTGGCGGACGTGCCCCTCGTCGGCCGCTTCGTCGCCGAGGCCCGCCGCGCCATGCCGCCTCCGTTCGATCCCCGCCGCGCCTTCTACGCCGTCAATCGCCGCATGATCACCGCCATGATCGAGGACGTGCTCGCCGCGACTCGGGCGCGGCTCTCGGAGGCGGCCCCGCGCTCGGCCGACGACGTGCGGCGGGCGGGCCGCCCGCTCGTCTCCTTCTCGGCCGCGATGGAGGCCGATCTCGTGGGACTGCGCCGCTTCCTGTTCGGCCACGTCTACCGGCATGAGCGGGTGATGCGCGCCATGCGCGGTGCCGAGGCCATCGTCGGCGAGCTCTTCGCGCGCTACGCGACCGACCCGGACGCGCTGCCCGCCGGCCGCGGCGCATCTCTCGCCGGCCGTTGCGAGGCCGGGCGTGCCCGCGCCATCGGCGACTTCATCGCCGGCATGACGGACCGTTTCGCCGAGGCCGAGCACCGGCGGCTCTTCGCCGTGACCCCCGTGCTCGCCTGACAGCGCGGCGCTCGCCCAAGCGCGCCGGATCGGGGATAAATGGCGTGGCTTCAGCGGCAGAGGAGAGCAGCCCGTGCCCGTCCGTATTCTCGGCATGATCGGTGTCACGCCGCCGCGCAGCGACGCCCAGCTCATCATCATCGAGGGCCAGCTTTCGCCCGAGTACGTCGTGGCGAGCGCGCGCGCCCACGAGGCGGCCGGCTACGACATGGCGCTCGTCGGCTACTCGTCCTCGTCTGCCGAGGGCTTCCTGGTGGCGCTTCACGCGGCCCACCACACCGAGCGCATCCGGATGCTGGTGGCCCACCGGCCGGGGTTCGTTGCGCCGACGCTGATGGCACGCAAGATCGCCACGTTCGACCGGCTGACGCAGGGCCGCCTCGCCCTCCACATCATCACCGGGAAGACCGATGCCGAGCAGCACGGCGACGGCGACTTCTCGCCCAAGCCCGAGCGCTACGAGCGCGCGGCCGAGTACCTGGCACTCATGCGACGGACATGGACCGAGACCCGGCCGTTCGACTTCGAGGGCCGCTTCTATCGGGTCGCGGGCGCGGCGTCGGATGTCCGGCCCTTCCAGGAGCCGCATCCCGAGATCCTGTTCGGTGGTGCCTCGGAAGGGGCACTCGCGATGGGCGCCGAGCACTGCGACACCTACGCCATGTATGCCGAGCCGCTCGCCGCGGCGCGGGCCCGGATCGCCGAGATGCGCGAGCGGGCCGCCGTCTTCGGCCGGCGCATCGGCTTCAACATCTCGGCGCGGCCGATCATCGCCGACACCGAGGAGGCGGCCTGGGCCAAGGCGCATGCCATCCTGGCGCGGCTCGAGGGTGGCGAGGCCCGCGGCTGGAGCCGCCAGGAGGCGACGAAGGAGGCGGTCGACAACGCCGGCCGGCGACTCATGGGCTTCGCCGCCGAGAAGGATCTGCACGACAGCTGCCTGTGGATGCCGATCACGCGGGCGACCGGCGCGCTCGGCAATACGTCGTGCCTCGTCGGCACGCCAGCCCAGGTGGCGAACGCGATCCTCGCCTATTACCGGCTCGGCGTCGGCTCGTTCCTGATCCGCGGCTTCGATCCCGAGCGCGATACGGTCGAGCTCGGCCGGGAGCTCATTCCGCGCATCCGCGCGGGCGCGGCCCGGATCGACGCCGAAGGCTGAGCGCGCGTTTCTTCGGGTCGCTGGCGCAAGTGCCGGCCGGCACAGCGGCACCGGCCGCTCTCAGGCATTGTCGCGTCATCGGAGACGGCGGACTGACCGCCCTCCACAGCGACAACCTGAACCGAACGGAGCCTGCCATGACCTTCGCCCGCACCGCCGCCGCGATCCTCGCCCTCGGCCTTCTCTCCACCGCCGCCGACGCCGGCCAGCGCAACGGCGGCCACAACGGCGGCTGGAGCAGCCGCGGCCACGGCCATTTCGCCGGCCACCACGGCCATCGTCACGACGACCGCCGCCACCAGCGCCACGTCTACGGTCATGGCGGCTACAAGCCGGTGCACGGCCACTGGCAGGGGTATGGCAACAGCTACGGCTACAACAACGGCCACGCCAACAGCTACGGCTATGCTCCGCTTGCTGCTCCGGTCGTGGGCTACGCTCCCGCGCCCGTCGTCATCAAAAAGGTGGCCGTGCCGACGGTTGTCGGAGCCGCGGGCGTCGCGGCTGCGGCCGGCGCGCTCGCCATCGCGGTGCCATCGGCTGCGGTCGCGGCCCCCTCCGTCGCAGAGGCTGGCCCCGAGGCAGCGGTCGAGATGGTGTCACCCGCAGCAGAGGTGATGGAGATGGCCGACGCGTCTGCTCAGGAGGCGCCGCAAGGCGCGGCGGCTCCCGGAGAGAACGGGAACGCCCCGGAGATCGCCCCCGAGATCGCGCCGCAGAAGTAAGCTCCGTCAGCCTGGAGCGGTCGAGCCCGCTCCAGGCACCGGGCTCTTATGCGGGCTTGCCAGATCGGCCGCAATCCTGCGAGTGCCGCTTGCCTCAGTTGCCGTCGCCGTGCGGCTCCTCGGCGCGTGGCTCGGTCGCCGAGGGGGCAATCCGGGACCGGCTTCGTGCCACAGTGCGCTTGCGGCTTGCGGCTGGCGTCTTAGCCTCGGCGCCGGCGGGCACGGCTCTGATGCTCTGGGCTTGCCGCCGCACGCGGGCCGGTGGACCAAAAGGCTTCACAGTGCGGGCACTTGCAAGGCCACCGGCAGCGATGGCCGCGGCAGCGGCCACCGGGGCGGCTGGTGCGGCAGCGGCCACGGGGGCGGATGGTCCGGGGGCGGCGCCGGGTCCGTCGGCGGATGCGCCCTGAGCGATCGAGCCGGTCGTGATGGCCGTTGCCGTGCCGTCCTCGCCCGGCTCGGATTCGCTCGCGACGGGCTCCCCGTCCTTCTTGCCGAAGCCGCTGTAGCCGCGGCACTTGCCGGAGCGGACCTGCTTGCCCATGTCCTCGGCCGCAACGGCCTCGGCGGGCGATATCGGGAGGTCCTTCAAGGCGTGCGGCGCCATGGCCTGGATCAGCTCAGCGCGGGGACTGGCGGACTTGTGCCGATGCGCACCCTCGCCGCCCAGATCCCCTTGCGTCTCCCTCGGCCGGTGTGCCGCCGCGACGATGCGCGGCTCGGTGCGTGCCACTCCTTCGGTCCGCGCGAGATATGCGAAGCCCGCCTCGATCAGCTCGGCCGCTTTCTCCGAGCGCTTCTGGCGGTTGACGGCGCCGAGCACCACCGCGATCAGCCGCCGCCCGTCGCGCGTGGCGCTGGCCACGACATTGTAGCCCGATGCGCAGGTGAAGCCGGTTTTCATGCCGTCGCCGCCTTCCAGCGTGCGCAGCAGATCGTTCTGCGAATGGAACGTGCCCTTGTGGATGCGCACGGTCGGCGTCGAGAACACCTCGGCCCGATCTGGGAAGTCGGCGAGCAGCGCCGTCGTCAGGATAGCGAGATCGCGCGCCGTCGTGACCTGCTCGGCATCGGGCAAGCCGTGTGGATTGCGAAACACCGTGCGCGTCATGCCGAGCCGCTTGGCCGTGGCGTTCATCTGGTCGACGAAGGCTGCCTCCGTCCCGCCGACGCGCTCGGCGAGGGCCGCCGCGAAATCGTTGGCCGAGCGCAGGATCAGCCCGCGCACCGCCTGCTCGACGTTGAGCGCGATGCCGCCGCGCAGACCGATCCGCGTCGCCGGCTGGCTGCGCGCATGCTCGGACAGGGGCACGTCGGCGTCCCATGCGAGACGGCCGCCTTTCACCGCCTCGAACGTGAGGTAGGCGGTCATCAGCTTGGTGACGGACGCCGGGTGCCAGGGGCGATCGGGCTCCTCGGCATAGAGCACTTGGCCGCGCGCCGGCTCGAACAGCAGCAGAGGGTTTGCGCTGAGGGTAGCCGACGGCAACATCATGGCCAGCGCCATCGACAAGGCCGCGGCCCCGCCCGAGGGCGTTCTCGTCCATCCTGCCATGTGGGGCCCCCCGAACGGCCGCGACGCACCAAGCTGCCACCGCAACCGGGAAGGGTCGCGCGGCGCACAACCATTGACACCGGCCGGGACTCACTGCGCAAGCGGTGAGCGTCTACCGCGACGAAAATGGCCGAGGCCCGTTGCGCGCGAGCCTCGGCCTCGACCATGCGACGGGATGCGTCAGTTCGCCGACAGGCTCGAGAACGGGTCGAAGCTCAGCCCGCTCCCTCCGGATTTCGGTGCCTTGGCCGACTTGACCTGGCGCTCGGGCTTGCGGGCCTTGCGCTCCTTGGGCCGGTCGGGCGACGCGGCGGGCTTCTCCTCGCTCGTCTCGCGCGCGGAGGCGAGCAATACCGAGCGCCCCGCCAGCGCCGAGGCGACGCGGCTGTCCATGCCGTAGACGTCGGCGTGGCTGTGCAGCTTGCCGGCCTCGTCCACCGTCGCGGTGAAATAGACGATGTGGACGGGCACGTTCTTCTCCAGTGTCACATCCGTCGTGCTGCCCTTGGCCGCCAATGCGGCGATGCGCTCACGTCCCCATCCCTTGTCGTAGGCGAGGATGGTCTCCGCCAGCTTCAGCGGGTTCTCGACGCGCATGCACCCATGGCTGAATGTGCGCGGGGAGCGCGAGAAGAGATGCCGCTCGCTCGTGTCGTGCATGTAGACGTCGAACTTGTTGGGGAAACGGAATTTCACGATGCCGAGAACGTTGCGGCCGCTCGGGGGCTGCTGGAAGCTGAACTGGCGAACGTCGACCGACGACCAGTTGATGCTGTCCGGGTTGACCTCCCGGCCGCCGCGGTAGACGCGCAGCTCGTGCCGGCGCAGCGCGCGCGAGGCGCCGTCGTTGTCGCTGAAGAACCATCCCGACGAGCTCGACTGGGCGCGGCGCAGCATGGGCGCTAGCTCGTTCGTCTTGATGCCTTCCGGCACGCCCCATGAGGGATGGAAGATCACGAACCGCATCGGTGCCGAGAACATGGGTGTCGGCGTGTTGGGCTTGCCGACCACGATGCGCTCCTTGAGCGCCACCCGGCCGTCGTGGACGACGCGCGTCACCTGCTCCGGTACGTTGTCCCAGACATGGAACTGGCCGAGATCATCGGGGAGCCAGCGCCACCGCTCCATGTTGACCAGCAGGCGCCGCTCGGCGTCGGTGCCGAGCGCGCCCTTCCTGTGTCCCTTGCCGTCCGTATCGTCGCTGTGCCCGGCGCGCACCTTGGCGAGCGCCTCCTTGAGCGCCGTAAAGCCGGCGTGCTTTGGATTGAGGCCTTCCAGATAGGCGGCGGCATCGGGGGAAGCGTCCAGCGCATCAAGCACCGAGCGCGGCTCGAAAAGGCGCGGGCGCATGTCAACCATCTTGCTGAGCGACGGCGGATCGATGCGGCCGCCGCGCGCATGGCGGGCATACTTGAGGGCGGCGAGGGAAAGCCGGATCTCGGCCTCGATCAGTGCCTCGGCGGACGAGCCGGGCATTGGCGCCACCGGCAGCTCGAAGGCGCTCGAGTCGAGGCCCCAAGTCTCGGCGCGCTGGAGGGTGGCCGTGATGTCAGCGCCCTTGGCGCTGAGCCCCTCCGCCTTCGTCCAGATGCGGGTCGCAGTCGGCTCGGCAAAGAATGATCTCAGGGCTGCGAGATCCGCTTTCTCGCCGGCCTCGCGGGCCTCCCACTTGTCGAGCCGGTCGCGGATGGCGGCGATGGCCGGATCCTCGGCTGGCGCCTTGCGGATCTCGGCCCGCTCCGGCACGGGTGCCTTGACGGGCCCCTCGTCGACCTTCGCCGGAGTCAACGGATCGGGGGCCGCCGGGGCCGGGGCGGGATCGTCCGCGACGGCAGGTGCGGTTTTCTCGGCGGTGGTGGCCACGGGCTTGGCCGGCACCGACGCAGGCGTGGCGGTTTCGACCGGTCGTGTCGAGGCGGGTGGCGTGGCGGTGGCCGCCTCGGACTTAGGCACCTCGGTGCGCGCCGCTTCGGCTGGCGCGGTCTCGGGCGCGGACGTCACGGACGGCTTGGCATCGGCCGCTCCGTTCTGGCCAGCCTGATCCTGGGCGAATGCCGAGAGCGACGCGACCGATGCGACGGCGAGTGCGGCAAGGGATCGTTTCAGCATCGCGGCTCCTGCATTCGGGCGCTTGCAAGCGGGGCATGTGATGATGTCGAGACGTCGGGAGATCAGCAATCCTAGCAGACGGCCGCGCAAAAGCGGATGCTCTCCGGTCGGGCGAGACGAGGTTTTCGTGCCGCACCTCGAATGTTTTCCGATGAGTGCCGCTTCCTGGCCACGCTCATGCGGTGAGAGGCCGACTTGTCGTATGGCATCAGAAGCCGCCGCATCAAAGGCATCGACCCTGGTGCACGAGGGAGGGCGTGCACCAGGGTCGCGCGCGCTCGGCAGCCGGGCCAGGATGGGGGAGGATACCCGGCACCGAGGGGTCTCAGTCGGCGAGCATCGCGGATTTATTGTCCGCGCCGCCTATGCCGAGGATTGTCGAGGATCGGCGAGAACCCTCGCACCCATGTCTCAATACGCCACGGTTAAGTGAGCTTCTCGACGATGCAACGCTCAAGCTTCGATCGTGGTCGGGGATGGCTTTCCTTCTTCCGTCGCGCGGGATGTCGATCCGTGCCACCGGCAATCTCGGTGGCTCATGCCCGCGACGATTAATCACCTTGCCTTAACCATGCACTGATGGTGCGCAGCGGAGGCTCGGCTGTCAATTGACGAAATATTACCAACTGAGTCGCGCCTGTGATCGCAGACGGGCCGTGTTCTCACCGGCATATCCGGCGAGCGTGGCATCGCCGCGCATGACGTGTGCCGCGACGATGCCATGAGCTGGCCGGGAGCCGGTCAGGCGACGGGGCCCGTCTCGATCGGCAGATCGTGCCGCGCCCCCCATTCCGACCACGAGCCGTCGTAGACGGCGGCGTCCGGCCGGCCGAGCTGCGCGAGAGCGAAGGCCACTACGCCAGCGGTGACGCCGGAGCCGCAGCTCGCGACCACCGGCCGCTCGACGTCGACCCCGGCCGCTGCAAAGGCCTTCGCCAACTCGGCGGGCGACCTCAACGTTCCGTCGGGGTTGAGGAGCGTCGTGAAGGGCACGTTGCGAGACGTCGGAATGCGGCCCGAGCGCAGGCCCGCCCTGGGCTCAGGCACCGAGCCGGTGTAACGCGCGGCCGCCCGTGCATCGACGATCTGCACGCTCGGATGCCCGATGAGCGCCTTCACGTCGTCGGCGTCGCGCACGAGCGCGGCCTTCACGCGCGGCGTGAAGTGGCGCGGCTGGCGTTTCGGGGACGGCTCGTCGGTGACCGGACGGCCTTCGGCCTTCCATTTCTTCAGGCCGCCGTTCAGCACCGCGACGTCGTCGTGACCCATGCTGCGGAACATCCACCAGACGCGGGCGGCGGAATAGAGCCCCTCGCTGTCGTAGACGATGATGCGAGTCCCGTCGCCGATGCCCATCGCCTTCACTTGCGAGGCGAACTGCACCGACGACGGCAGCATGTGCGGCAGCGGGTTCTTCTTGTCGGCCACCTCGTCGATGTCGAAGTAGTAGGCGCCCGGGATGTGCTCGGCCGCGAACTCCTTGCGGGCATTGCGGCCCGAGGTCGGCAGGTGCATGGAGCCGTCGAGGACGATGATGTCGGGGCTGTCGAGGTGCTCGGCGAGCCAGCTCGTCTCGACGATCCATTGGGCTGGGTCGGTCATTCGTTCCTCCCACGTACAGGCGATGCTTGTTGGCTCAGGCGAGAACGACGCGGATGCGCCGGTTGATCTTGCCCTTCTTCTCGATCTTCGAAACCGCGAGCTTGCCGATCTCGCCCGTCGAGCGGACGTGCGTGCCGCCGCAGGGCTGCATGTCGATCGTGCCGTCCGGGCCGATGAGGACGAGCCGCACCCGACCGGAGCCCATCGGAGGCTTTACCGCCATCGTGCGGACGAGCCCCGGGTTGGCCTCGAGCTCGGCATCGGTGATCCAGCGCTCGGAGACCGCATGATCAGCCTCGACGAGCCGGTTGAGCGCCTCCGTCAGCCGGTCCTTGTCAACGGCCGACGCGTCCTCGATGTCGAAGTCGAGGCGGCCCTCGTCCGCCCCGATCTGGCCGCCGGTCACCGGGAATTTAACGAGGCTGCACAGCAGATGCAGTGCCGTGTGCACGCGCATGTGGTGGTGGCGGAGCGGCCAGTCGAGAACGGCCGTCACGGTGTCACCGGAGGCGGGTCGTGGCGCGCCCTCGGCGGCCACGTGCACGATCTTGGACTTGTCCGCCGCATCGTAGACCGTGGTCGCGATCGGGCACTCGCCACTCGCGAAGCGGAGCACGCCGCGGTCGCCGGGCTGGCCGCCGCCGGCCGCATAGAACGGCGTGCGGTCGAGCACGATGCCGCCGCGGTCGTTGACCTCGACCACCTTCGCCTCGGTTTCGCGCACATAGGCGTCGGCACGGTAGAGCTGCTCTGTCATCGGTGGGCTCTTCGTCTCATGATCGCCATCGGGTGTGACGAGGCCCTGGATGGCACTATCGTGGGCGTCGTCACGCCTTCCCCGCATCCAAGAATACCGCGGGTGGCGCCGCTCGCTTGGCCGCGAGCCAGCCGGGCACCGGCAAGCCCTTCTCGCGCAGGAAGTCCGGGTTGAACAGCTTGGACTGATAGCGCGTGCCGTAGTCGCAGAGGATGGTCACGATCGTGTGCCCGGGCCCGAGATCCTTCGCCAAGCGGACGGCACCCGCCACGTTGACGCCCGAGGACGATCCGAGGCAGAGGCCTTCCTCCTCCAGCAGCTGGAAAACGATGGGTAGGCTCTCGTCGTCGGGGATGCGATAGGCCTTGTCGACCGCCAACCCTTCGAGATTGGCCGTGATGCGCCCCTGCCCGATGCCCTCGGTGATGGACGAGCCCTCCGACTTCAGCTCGCCGGTCGTGTAGTAGGAAAAGAGCGCGGCGCCCGGCACGTCGGCAAGCGCGATCCTGATGTCGGCACGTTTCGCGCGCAGACCCATGGCGACGCCGGCCAGCGTGCCGCCCGAGCCAACGGCGGAGACGAAGCCATCGACCTTGCCGCCCGTGTCCTCCCAGATCTCGGGTGCTGTCGTCGCGATGTGCGCGTCACGGTTGGCGGTGTTGTCGAACTGGTTGGCCCAGATGGCGCCCTTTGGCTCGGTCCTCGCCAGCGTCTCGGCGAGGCGGGCCGAGTATTTCACGTAGTTGTTCGGATTCCGGTAAGGGACAGCCGGCACCTCGACCAGCTCGGCGCCGAGGAGGCGCAGCGTGTCCTTCTTCTCCTGGCTCTGCGTCTCTGGGATCACGATCACGGTCTTGAAGCCGAGCGCGTTGCCGACCACGGCGAGGCCGATGCCCGTGTTGCCGGCCGTCCCCTCGACAATGGTGCCGCCGGGCTTCAGCGTGCCGCGCCGAACCGCGTCCTGGATGATGTAGAGCGCCGCCCGGTCCTTGACCGAGCCGCCCGGGTTCATGAACTCGGCCTTGCCGAGGATGGTGCAGCCGGTCTCCTCGGAGGCGCGGCGCAACTTGATGAGCGGCGTTCTGCCGACCGCGTCGGCGACGCCATTGCGGATGGTCACGGGGGCGGTTCCTCTCGTTGGAGGCTCTTTGCTGGGGGGAAACTAGCAGGCTCGCGGCCCCCCGCAATCTCGAAGCTTCGCGAGAGGGCGCGACGTCACCTGATCGGCGAGAACGGCGCCGGAAGCAGGAGGCTCGCGTGCTGGGTCAGCGTCGGCACGGGAGGGGGCGGCGGCCAGATGCCCTTCTCCTGCATGATGCGGCGCACCTCCATCCGCTGATCGAGGCTCTTGTAGGCCCAGATGTGGATCCACCGGTTGAGACTGCCCACGTCCGTGGTGAAGACCCCGATCAGCGGCGACAGCTCGAGGCGGGGGGCCAGATGCTTCTCCCATTTCGCGGCCATCTCCGGCACGCCGCCGGCACGCAACGTGTAGTCGCGCATCTCGAAGTAGGGGCCGTGGCTGGATGGCTCGGGCTTCGGCGAGAAGGGCAGGAGCTGGAGGATCTCCGACTTCATGTCGGTGATCAGGTCGGCGACCTTCGGCGGCCAGACGCCGATCCTCACCGCCTCGGCCCTGACCCGTGCCCGCTCGCCCGCGTCGCTGTACTGCCAGACGTGGATGACCTGGTTCAAGGGGCCGAACTCGCTCACCCAGCAGGCGGTGAGCGGCGACAGCTCCAGCCGTCGCGGCAACGCCTCGCCGAAGCGCTTCAGGAACTCCGGCATGGTGCGCACGTGCAGCGTGTAGGTGCGGAACTCGTAGATCATGGAGGCGATCCTCGGTGAGCAGCCGGTGGAGCAGATCAGAGCTCCCGCCCCGGTGCAACCGAGCTTCGCCGCTTTGCACTTTCCCCCGGCGCCCCTGTATGGTGCTGCCGATCCGGCACGAGCCCAGGAGAACGCCGTTGTTCTACGATACCATCGAAAACAAGCACGGCCTGAAGCACGATCCGTTCAAGGCGCTGATGGTGCCACGGCCGATCGGCTGGATCTCCTCGATCAGCGCCAAGGGCGTGGCCAACATCGCGCCCTACAGCTTCTTCAACGCTTTCGGCGAGCGGCCGACCTACGTCGGCTTCGGCTCGGCGGGCTTGAAGGACAGCCTGAAGAACATCCTCGAGACGCGCGAGTTCACCTGCTCGCTCTCGACGTGGGATCTGCGCCACGAGATGAATGCCACATCGGCCTCGGTGCCTTATGGCGTCGACGAGTACCCGCTCGCGGGCCTGACCGCCGTTCCTGGCACACTCGTCAAGGCGCCGCGCGTCAAGGAGAGCCCGGCCGCCTTCGAATGCCGCCTGTGGCAGACCATCGAGCTGCCGGGGCGTCCGGGCAAGCCGTCGAGCCACACTCTCGTCATCGGCGAGGTGATCGGCGTCCACATCGATGACCGGTTCATCAAGGACGGCATCGTCAACACTGGCGCCATGCGCCCGATCGCGCGCCTCGGCTACATGGAGTACGGCGTGCTCGAGCCCGAGAACGTGTTCACCATCAACCGTCCGGAAGTCGACGAGCAGGGCCGCATCGTGAGCCTCAACCCCGACAAGCCGTTCGACGGTCAATATCGCTGATCGCGAGGCGAGGTCTCCCGGTGCCGTCGGCGGCGCCGGGAGTGCCGCTCAGGCTGCCACCATCTCGTCCTGCAGGCGGCGCACGCGGGCGATCTCGGAGCCGGCTGGCAGCTCCACGTCCGCGTATCCGATGAGCGATCCCTTCGGCACGCGGCGCACGACCTTGGCTCCCTGTGCGAGGCCGATCGGCAGCGCACCGCGCTCGGCGGCGTAGGGCCGCGTCATGGCAAAGCCGCGATAGAGATACTCGCCGATGCGGCCGAGCACGTCGCCCGGCATGAGATCGCGCTTGGCGAGGCACCCGACCTCGGCGACCGGCACAGGCAGCGCGTGCATCAGGCTCTCGCCGTGAATGACGGCCGCTGCCGCCGTCAGCGGCACCTCGAGGCTCGTCAAGTGATAGGGCCGGTAGAACGTGTAATAGGGCCCGGGGCCGAGGTGCAGGTCGCTCATGCGCTCGCGCAGGCGCGGGTGGCTCATCTCGGCAACGCAGAACACGCCGGGTGCCACGTCCTTCGACAGCGAGAAGTCGACGCAGCCCTTGCGAGAGAGGATGCCGCCGTCCTCCTTCGGGCAGAAGTAGCTGTGCAACTCGGCGCGCGGCGCATGCGGGCCGTGCATGCCGGGCACGTCCGGCACCAGGCCGGTGGCGTTGGCGATGGCCACCATCTCGACCATCGTCTTGGTGCCGTCGACGAACTCGACCAGCATGCGCGGATTCATGTTCCGGCGCACGGCCTCGTCGCGGTAGTCGTCGGGCGTGGCATCGACGTTGAAGGCGTTGTTCTTGCCCTTGCCGGCTGCGACCACCGGGTAGCCGAGCGCACGCACGAAGCGGATCAGCTCCATCGTGGACGTCGGCTCGTCGCCGGCGCCGAGCGTGTAGACGACGCCCGCGCGCCGGGCCTCGGCCGCGAGATAGGCGCCGACCGTGATGTCCGCCTCGACGTTCATCATCACGATATGCTTGCCGGCGGCGATGGCTGTCAGGGCCACCTGCGCCCCGGCGTTGGGGTTGCCGGTGGCGTCGATGACGACCTCCACCTCGGGCGCCCGGCATACCAGCTCCGGCGACGAGACGGCTGCGAGTCGCCCCCGCGCGATGGCCGCCGAGACCTCGGCTCCGTCACTCACCACCTCCGGCCGGCGGCATCGGGCACCGGCCATGTCGCAGCCGGTCGCGATCCGCTCCGGTCGTGAATCGCAGGCCGCGACAACCTCGATCCCCTGCATGAGCGCGATCTGCACCAGCAAATCGGTGCCCATCTGCCCCGCGCCGATGATGCCGGTCTTCACGGGGCGGCCATGACGCTCGCGCTGCTCGAGGGCCTCGGCCAGCGGCATGCGACCCGCCGCCACGAGAATGTCCGTCGCCCCATCCGCGGCCATTTGGCCTCCTTGCGAGCCTTGTCTGCGGCCCGACGAAACACGCGGGGAGCAGTGCCGTCAACCGATACGACGCGGTTGCGGCCGCCGAGCTCGCATCGGTCGCATCTCAGACTGCCGTCTGCTACCCCAGCGCCCTCATGGCCAGGAGCGCGACAGCGTTGTTCAGCGAGTGGCAGACGATGGCCGGCCACAGGCTTCCCGACCGCGACCTGATCCACGCGAGCGTCATGCCGACGGCAAAAATGACCACCTGCCCGCCGAGCCCGTATTGCATGTGGAGCGCCGCGAAACCGGCGCTGGCGATCGCTGCGCCTCCCCAGAAGCCGAGCCGTGTTGCCTCGAGCGTGCGCGAGAGCACGCCGCGGAAAATCAGCTCCTCGGTGAGCCCCGCCAGCACCACCGCCGTGAGGAAAAGCAGCCACGTGTCCGGCGAGCGCACCAGCTCCACGAAGGGGCCGAGCTCGCCATGCCGATCCGGCGGGGCCACGACATTGGCGAGCATCGTCGCGGCCACCTTGACCGCGAACAGCAACACCACGGCGCCGATCCACTGGCTCGCCGTCAGGCGCGCCGGGGTAAGGCCGAGGGCTGCCATCCTGTCGCGATGCCAGAGCCCCGCCAGCCACCAGCACAGCGCCAGCTCCAGGAGCTGGCCCCCGAGCTGCACCACCAGCAGAAAGCGCGGGTCGTTGGGCGCCAGAACACGCTCGGCCAGGACGGGATCGAGCGAGGTGTGCCACAGGGCGTAGCCCGTCTGCACCGTCAGCGCGGCGCCGACGGCGAGCCCCATCACCGCGACCGCGAATGCGATGGCGCCGATCGCCGACCATTGTCCTGCCGGACGCCCCGCGAGCGGCACGATCGGCACGGACGTCGACGGCTGCTGCGTGTGCATGCGCTTTCCGGTGGCGGCTGGCGTCAGCTTAACATGGTGGCCGCAACCGGTATCTGCGATGTGCGCCTTACCCAGTGCCGAGGCGTGCCAGAGCGGCCTCCAGGCGTTTGCCCCGGCCTTCCCAGTCAGCTTGCCGCTCGCGCAGCTCCTCGACCACCTCCTCCGGCGCCCGCGCCATGAACTGCGGGTTACCGAGTCGGTCGGTGACTTTCTTGATCTCGGCGCCGACCTTGGCGATCTCCTTGCCGATGCGGGCCTTCTCCGTGGCCATGTCGATGATGCCGGCCAGCGCCAAAGCCGCCGTCGTGTCGCCGGCGACCACCTGCGCCGCGCCGCTCGGAGCTGCGCTGGCGAACGTGATGCCCTCGAGGCGAGCCAGCCGCACGATGGTGTCGTTGTGTCGCTCGGCCCGGTCGCGCGTTCCGGCACTCGCGTCGATCAGCACCAGCGGCACCTTGGCGGCGGCCGGGACGTTCATCTCCGACCTGACCGAGCGCACCTCGGAGATGAGCCCCACCACCCAGCCCATCTCGGCGTCGGCAGCGGGATTGCCGAGCCCGTCCAGTCTCGGCCATTCGCCGAGTGCGAGCAGCGACGCGCGCTTCGGCCCGTCCTCGCCCGTCTTCGCCCACAGCTCCTCGGTGATGAACGGCATGAACGGATGCAGCAGAGCAAGGCTCTGGTCGAGCACCCAGGCGGTCATCGCGCGTGTCTCTGCCTTTGCGCGTTCGTCCGTGCCCATCAGCACCGGCTTCGCGAGCTCCAGGTACCAGTCGCACACGGTGCCCCAGACGAACTCGTAGATCGTCGCCGCCGCCTCGTTGAACTTGTAGGCCTCGATGGCCGCGGTGACGGCCTTCGCCGCGCGCTCCGTCTCGCCCGCGATCCAGCGGTTGACCGTATCCTTGGCCGACCTCGGATCGAAGCCCTCGACGCGCCGGCACTCGTTCATCTCGGCGAAGCGGGCCGCATTCCAGAGCTTCGTCGCGAAATTGCGGTAGCCCTCG
This sequence comes from Hyphomicrobiaceae bacterium, assembly GCA_050249405.1. Classification (GTDB taxonomy): domain Bacteria; phylum Pseudomonadota; class Alphaproteobacteria; order Rhizobiales; family Hyphomicrobiaceae. The sequence goes on from JBFWQN010000039.1 coordinate 16,603, forward strand.
ACACGCTGCTTCGAGAGACGCACGTTGCGTCCCTGCGCCGTCATGGCGGCGAGCGTGAAGCGCAGCGCGTCGGCGCCGTAGACGTCGATCAGCTCCAGGGGGTCCATCACGTTCCCCTTGGTCTTCGACATCTTCTGGCCCTTCTCGTCGAGGACCAGGCCGTGGATGTAGACGTCGCGGAACGGCACCTCTTTCATGAAGTGCAGGCCCGACATCATCATGCGGGCGACCCAGAAGAAGATGATGTCGAAGCCGGTGACGAGGCACGAGGTCGGGTAGAAGCGCGCGAGCTCCTTCGTCTGCTCCGGCCAGCCGAGCGTCGAGAACGGCCACAGCGCCGACGAGAACCACGTGTCGAGCACGTCGGGATCGCGGAAGAGCGCGAGCGCGCCGCCGGCATAGCGGAAGCGGTCATCGAGACAAGCGTCGCGGGAAGAGGCGACCTCGATTCGGCTGGCATAACCGAGCTGACCATAGTGCGCGCTCGCCGCGGCAACCGCCTCGGCTTCGCTGTCGGCAACGAAGAGCTGCAGTCGATCGGTATCGTAGCTCGTCTCACCGTCGCGTGCGAGGGCCGGCCCATACCACGCCGGAATTTGATGCCCCCACCAGAGCTGGCGGGAGATGCACCAGGGCTGGATGTTCTCGAGCCAACGGAAGTAGTCGTTGGCGTACTTCTCAGGGACGAAGCGGGTGTCGCCCCGGCGCACGGCATCGAGGGCCGGCTTCGCCAATGTTGCGGCGTCGACGTACCACTGGTCCGTCAGCCACGGCTCGACGATAGCGTCGCCGCGCTGCGCGTGGGGCACCGCATGCGTCGTCACCTCGACCTTCTCGAGCAGACCGAGCGCGTGCAGGTCCTCGACGATCCGCTTTCGCGCATCGAAACGATCCATGCCGCGGTAGGTCTCGGGCACGGTCTCGTTCAGCTTGCCGGTGGCATCGAGAATATTGATGACGGCGAGCTTGCAGCGCTTGCCCACCTCCCAGTCGTTGAAGTCGTGCGCCGGGGTGATCTTGACCGCGCCGGTGCCCTTCTCGGGATCGGCGTACTCGTCGCCGACGATCGGGATCTCGCGCCCGACCAGCGGCAGCACGCACGACTTGCCGATCAGGTGCTTGAGCCGTGGGTTTTCGGGATGGATGGCGACGCCGGTATCGCCCAGCATCGTCTCCGGCCGCGTGGTGCCGACCATCAGGTAGGTGGCAGGATCATCGGCGTCATAGGTCACGCCCGCCAGGGGGTAGCGGATCGTGTACATATGCCCGCTGGGATCGCGGTCGAGCACCTTGTTCAGCGCCGCCGCGTTGAACGGCACGAGGTTGCCGTCCTTGTCGAGCTGGCCGCGGAACCACTTGAATGAGCCGGTGTGCTCGCGCGGCTCGACCTCGAGGTCCGAAACCGCCGACTGGAACTCCGGGTCCCAATTGACGAGGCGCTTGTCACGGTAGATGAGCCCCTCGCGGTGGAGCTCTACGAACACTTTCAGGACCGCTTTCGACAGGCCCTCGTCCATTGTGAAGCGCTCGCGGCTCCAGTCGCACGAAGCGCCGAGCCGCTTCAGTTGCCGCTGGATGGTGCCGCCGGACTGCGCCTTCCACTCCCAGACCGTCTCCAGGAATTTCT
>JBFWQN010000040.1:0-18161 GCA_050249405.1 Hyphomicrobiaceae bacterium
GCCTGCCAAAAAATTTCGCCGCCCATTAAGCTTGCGACGAGGAAATGCCTCAGGCGTCGCCGCTCGCGATGTTGTCCACAGTCCCGAGCAGCTCCGCCCCGGCCACCTCTACGATGCGCCCGAAACCGGCGATGAGGTGGGCACTCGTCACGTCCATCACCCAGAAGTTGAAGTCGGCAAATCCGGACCAGCCGGCCGCCTGCGGATGCCAAACCAGATAGCGGCGCGCTACAGAAGGGTCGTCGCTGAGGACGAGACGGCCGAGCAGCGTGGCACGCTCGGAGGTCAACGGGTTGTCGTTCGAGCGCCGGTCGATCAGCAGGCTGACGCGCGGGTCGGCCACGAGATTGCGCGAGTGGCGGGCGAGGTCCGAAAGAAGCAGCACGGGCCGGCCGTCCGAGAGTGCCGCCACCTCGACCAGCGAGGCGTAGGGATGTGCTGTCGCGGCATCGACGGTCGCCAGCGTCGCGACGCGGGCCGTGTCGATCAGGCGGCGCACCGTCTTGGCAGGCATGGGTAGACCTCCATGTCGTAATTTGCGCGTTTCGGCAGGCGGTCGGCTGTCGGCGCAACCACTAGCATGGCGAGGCAGCGGAATTTTGCGCTCGCCAGCCGCGTCGCGGCTTCAGCCGGCCGGGAGCCCCGGCTATGCTCGCCCGCAACCGTCACATCCCGAGGTGCCCCCCATGCAGGATCGCCCAACGCCGACTACGGGCTATTCCGTCTGTCCCCATGACTGCCCGTCGACGTGCGCGCTGGAGGTGGAGCTTTACGGCGACCAGAGGATCGGGCGCGTGCGCGGCTCCGCACTCAACACCTATACGGCCGGAGTCATCTGCAACAAGGTCGCCCGCTACGCCGAGCGTGTGCACCATCCCGACCGGCTAACTCACCCACTGAAGCGCACGGGACCGAAGGGCTCCGGGCAGTTCACGCGCATCTCGTGGGACGAGGCGCTCGATCTGACAGCCGAAAAATTCCTCGCGGCCGAGCGAACGCTCGGCGCCGAGGCGGTCTGGCCCTACTATTTCGCAGGCACCATGGGTCTCGTCAAGCGCGATGGCATCCAGCGGTAGCGCCATGCAAAGAAATACTCGCAGCAGTTCTCTTCGATCTGCACTACGCCGGCCTGGACCGGCTTCATCGCCGGCACCGGCAAGCTCGCCGGGCCCGACCCGCGCGAGATGGCGAAGACTGATCTCCTGGTGATCTGGGGCACCAACCCCGTGCACACCCAGGTCAACGTCATGACGCACGCCATCCGCGCCCGGAAGGAACGGGCGGCGAGGATCGTCGTGATCGACATCTACCGCAACGCGACGATGGAGCAGGCCGATATGGGGCTCTGCCTGCGCCCCGGCACGGACGGTGCGCTCGCCTGCGCCATCATGCACGTGCTGTTCCGCGACGGGCACGCAGACTGGCCTTATCTCGAGCGCTACACGGACTGCCCGCGCGAGCTCGAGGCGCATCTGAAAACGAGAACGCCGGAATGGGCTGCAGCGATTACCGGTCTATCCGTCGCCGAGATCGAGACCCTCGCCAGGATGATCGGCACCACCCCGCGCACCTACCTCCGGCTCGGCTATGGTTTCACCCGTCAGCGCAACGGCGCCTTCAACATGCACGCGGCCTCGTGCATCGCCTCGGTGACGGGCGCATGGGCCCACGAGGGAGGTGGCGCTTTCCACAACAACGGCGCCATCTACAAATGGAACAAAGCGCTGATCGAGGGCCTCGATGTTCTCGATCCGAGAACGCGCACGCTCGACATGAGCCGCATCGGCCCCGTGCTGACAGGCGACCCGAGCGATCTGGGCGACGGTCCGCCCGTCACCGCCATGCTGATCCAGAACATGAACCCGGCGCAGGTCGCGCCCGAGCAGCGGCTCGTGAAGAAAGGCCTGGCGCGCGAGGACCTCTTCACGTGCGTGCACGAGCAGTTCATGACAGCGACGGCGCGCATGGCCGACGTGGTGCTGCCCGCGACCATGTTTCTGGAGCATGACGACATCTACCAGGGAGGCGGCCACCAATATATCTCGTTCGGGCCGAAGCTGATCGAGCCCCCGGGCGAGTGCCGCTCCAACCACGAGGTGCTGGTCGCCATCGCGAAGCGCGTCGGAGCCGTGCATCGCGGCTTCGACATGACGGCGGCCGAGATCATCGACTGGACGCTGCAGCAATCAGGCTGGGGCACACTCGCACAGTTGCGCGAGAAGCGATTCGTGGACGTGCAGCCGGACTTCGAGACGGCGCATTACACGAAGGGTTTCGCCTACCCCGACAAGAAGTTCAGATTCAAGCCGGACTGGCCGAAAGTGCCGGCCGGCCGCCGCCACGACTGGGGCATTGCCGACACAGTTCCCCCGCTTCCCGACTACTGGGACATCAACGAGAAGGCTGACGGCGCACATCCGTTCCGCCTCGCGACCAGCCCCTCCCGCTCCTACCTCAACTCGTCCTTCAATGAGATGCCGTCCAGCCGAGCCCGTGAAGGCAAGCCGCGCGTCAAGATGCATCCGGAGGATATGGCCGAGCTCGCCCTGTCGGATGGCCAGCAGGTGTGCATGGGCAACGAGCGCGGAGAAATCCGGCTGGCGGTCGAGCGCTTCGACGGCCTGCAGCGCGGTGTCGTCATCGTGGAGTCGATCCCCCCGAACGACGACTTCCCGGACGGCGAGGGCTTGAACACGCTGACCAGCTCCGTGCGCATCGCACCGTTCGGCGGCGCCGCGTTCCACGACAACCACGTGTGGGTGCGGGGGCTTGATTGACGCCCCCTACGACGACCGTTCTCGCCGAGGCGACCCTGAAATCACGCTGTCACCGGACGGAGCACCAATCGCGCCGTGGTGCCGAGAGGGCCTGAGCGCAGCTCGAGCCGGCCGCCGTTCGCGCCGGCCAGCGCATGTGCGACGGCAAGCCCGTGGCGCGTGCGGGCGCCGCGCGCCCCTGCTCCGGCCGGCAGGTCCGGTTGCAGGACGCCGCCGAGAGCCACCGCCTTCTCCGGCGCGATGCCCGGCCCGTCGTCCGACACCTCGAGCCACGGCGCGCCGGTGGCGTCGACCCCGCTCGATACGATGACGGTGGCCTCCCGTCCCGTGTGGGTGATGCCGTTGATCACCAGATTGATCAGCATTCGGCGGACGTCGGTCTCCGCCGCATTCGCCTCGGCCCGGCATTCCGGCTGACGAAGCGCGAGGTGCACTCCGGCCTGCTGGGCGAGCGAGGCCATGCTCGTGACCACGCGCCCGGCGACCGCCGCAAGGTCGAGCGGCCCTGGCCCACGATCCGGATCGTGCGGCGGCGGGACGGCCAGCATGCCGTCTACCACGGCGAGCGCATGTCTCGCCGTATCCGCGATGCTGGCGACGTAGCCGGCGAGCCGTTGGTCGAGCGGGCCAAGATGGCCACCGGCCAGGGCATCGGCCGTCGACTGGATGGCCGCAAGCGGCGTGCGAAGCTCGTGTGCCAGCCGGTCCAGGGAGACCGCCGGCAGCGGCATGCGCTCCTCGGGCACGGCTGCCTCCGATGCTCCTGTCGCGGCCTTGCCCGTCTCGTCGTCCGTCTCTGCCAGCTGCCGTCCCATCACGCCGCCTCGCCGAAGGCTCTCACGAGCGTGAAACCGGACCGCAGCTCCTGCCGCCGCCGATTGCCATCGCGGCTCTCAGGCATGCCGCCAGATTGTCACAAGAGTTGTATCCGGCAAGGCACATCTCCCGCCTTTCAGCGATTGATTCCGGCCACAGCGGCACCATATCACTGCTGTGCGGGCCGGCGCCTCGAATGGGCCGGTGCCAGGAGGAGAGACACCTCGGGCAGCCGCGAGCCAAGGTCGCTTGCAAGAGGACTTTGCCGTCATGAGCCGGATGACATTGATGTCGAGCCCGCTGCTTCTCGGCTTCGAGGAGATCGAGCGCCTGATCGAACGTATAGGCAAAGGCGGGTCGGATGGATATCCGCCTTATAACATAGAGCGCATCGGCCGCTCCGACAAAGGGCCGGAGACGCTGAGGATTACGCTCGCAGTCGCGGGGTTCCGCCGTGAGCAGCTCGAGGTGCTCGTCGAGGATAACCAGCTGATCGTGCGAGGCAAGCAAGAGGAGGATCGCGATCGGGAGTATCTGCATCGGGGCATTGCGGCCCGGCAGTTCCAGCGAACGTTCGTCCTGGCAGAAGGGATAGAGGTTCGCTCGGCCGATCTCGAGAATGGCCTCCTGACGGTGGATCTTGTTCGCCACGAGCCGGATCGGATGGTGCGGCGCATCGAGATCGGTCGCCAGAAACCCGGCATCTGAGCCGTTTCGGTCACAGATTCCGCACCCGAATCGACTCATGATGAGTCCGGGTGTATCCCCGCAAGGTCTGTCAAGACCTTGGCGGTAAAGTAACAGCGTGCCTAGCTCAGGCCAAAGGAGTGGCGTCATGCAGAAGCCGAAAAAGCGCCCCGCCGCGAAGCGTCAGACGACCAAGCGCCGCGTCCGCCCCATGACGATGGGAAGCCGGCAATCCTTGATCACGGAGCTGGAGCTGGCCCGCCTCGGCGACGGTCGGGTCGCCTACATCAAGTCGATGACCAGTGCCGAGGCTCGCCGGATGTTCCCGAGCATCAAGGGCCTGCCCCGTGGCATCGATCTTTACGCTTTGCATGCCGCCGATGGCACACCGATCGCGCTCACGGACAGCCGTCAGGCGGCCGTCGGCCACGCCATCGATGGCGAGCTGGAGATCGCCAGCGTCCACTAGCGACGACCCCAATCGGCATCAATACAACGCCCGGAGAGCATCTCCGGGCGTCTTTTTTTGCGTCCGCCGTTAACCAAAGCCGTAAACCATGAATCGAGTTGCACCTGCCATTCGCGGGCGCACGGGTCTAGTTGCGCCTAGTCGAGGGATTGCCCGGCAGGCGCGTACGCGTTGTCAGCCGGCTGGGCAGCACACGCAGGGGAGTTCCAAAATGATTGGGTTTGCGTTCATCAATGCGCCGACGCGCGCCTCGCTCGTGGTCTCGGCCGCAGTGCTGTCCTCGGTGCTCGTGCTCACGACCACGACGGCTCGTGCAGACACGCCGGAGTATTGGACCCGCGAGACGTTCCACACCGAGAGACCGACGATGGTCGCCGCATTGTCCAGCGACGACGACGACGAGGCGCCGCGCGCCAAGCGCCGGTCCGTCGCTCGCTCCTCGGACGATGACGATACGCCCGCGCCGCGCGCTCGTCGCCGGGCTGCCGCCGAGACCGCCGAGGTCGAGCGTCCGGCACGGCAGGCAAAAGCCAAGTCCAGGAATGTTCGCGTCGCTAGCCTCGGCGACAGCTACGCGCCGGCTGCAAAGCCGCAGCGCAGCGTCTCCGGCGGTGGCGGCGTGCGCTGGGCTGCCGACTCCGGCTGCCTGAACGGGACTTTGCGAGGCGTCATCGCCCAGGTGGCATCGCAGTTCGGCTCGGTCACGGTCAACTCGACGTGCCGCAGCCGCGGCCACAACGCCCGGGTCGGCGGAGCGCCGCGGTCCATGCATCTGTCGGGCGACGCCGCAGACCTGCGGGTGCACGGCAACTGGGGCGCAGCGGCGAGCTTCATGCGCGGCATCGTCGGCGGCTTCAAGCACTACGGTGGCGGGCTCTTCCACATCGACACGGGCACGCGACGCAGCTGGTGACGGCAAATGCCGGGGCGGCGGTCGCTCAGACCGGCTCGCCCCGGAGGAGCCGGGGCACCTCGCCCGTGAGGCCGGCGGCTTCCGACACGAGCATTTGCTTGAGCCCCGGCAGCCGGTCGGCCAGACCAAGCCCGGCTCCCCTGAGCGTCCTCAGCGCCGTCCAGTCGTTTGAAAAGAGCGCATTGAGCGCCGAGAACGCCGCCGTGGCCTGCAGGCTGTCGCTGCGACGCCAGCGCTCGTAGCGCGCCAGGATCGTCCCGTCGCCGGCATCGAGACCAACTGCGGTCCCGTCGGAGATGGCATCGGCCAGGGCTGCGACGTCCCTGAAGCCGAGATTGACGCCCTGCCCGGCGATCGGGTGTACGCTGCGGGCCGCATCGCCGATCAGCGCCAGGCGACGGGCGACGAGGCTGCGAGCCAGTCGCGCGGCGAGTGGCCAGTCCGCTCTTGGTCCTTCGAGCTTCAGCCGGCCGAGCCGCCAGCCGGCCCTGTCCTGCGCCTCGTCCAGGAAGGCGTTGTCGTCCAGCGCCATGATCCGACGGGCCTCTCCCTCGCTTTCCGACCACGTGATGCAGCTCCGGCGTCCGACGAGCGGCAGCAGCGCGAATGGTCCTGCAGGCAGGAAATGTTGGACGGCGCGTCCCACGTGGTCGCGCTCATGGCCGACTGTGACAGCGATGCCCCGCTGCCCGTAGCTGCCGCCGACGACGCCGATACCGGCCATCTCACGGAGCCTTGATCGCGCCCCGTCGGCCGCCACCACCAGGTCCGCGACGAGATCGCGCCCGCCGTCGAGGGTCAGCGTCGCGCCACCGGCGCCGCGCTCGACCACAATCACCTCGCACGGGGCCAACGCCTCGATCGACCGCTCGGCCCGGACGGCCTCGGCAAGCGCGCGCCGCAGCACGTCGGACGGCACGATCACCATCTGCGCCTCTCCGTCGACGATGGTGTCATAGGAGAGGCGCACCGGCCGCAGTGCGTCACCCAACGCGCTGTCGGTGATATCGATGCCGGCGACGGGCTGGGCGGCTCCCACGACGCGGGAGTAAACGCCGATCGCCTCGATCAGGCGTCGCGAGCCGGCCCCCAGGGCGAAGGCGCGCGGATCGGCTGCGAGCCCCTCCGAGGCCTCGAGCCGGCCTCGCTCGAGGAGGGCCACCCGCAGGCCACCGCCGCCGGCGCGCGCCAGCGCCAGTGCAAGGGCTAGTCCGGCAAAGCTTCCACCGACGATGGCGACGTCGAAGCGGGTCGGTGCGTTCGGCATGGATGCGGCCCTCGCATTGTCGTGCGGCCGGCAAGGTCGGTGCGGCGCTGTCTTGACAGCCGGTTTCGGCCGAGCCTCTTGTGCAGTGCAACCAATATGGCCGATCCAGCCCCGATCGGAAAACGGAACGAGGCGACGTGATGACGCCGGCCGAATCCAGCAAGGCCCTCGGTGACCTGCTTTCCATCCTCGACCTGGAGCGGCTCGAGGAGAACCTTTATCGCGGCCGCGGGCCGAGCGTCGGGTGGCAGCGCGTGTACGGCGGGCAGGTGCTCGGCCAGGCGCTGGTGGCCGCGGTGCGGACCGTGCCCGAGGATCGACTGGCGCACTCGGCGCACGCCTATTTCCTGATCGGCGGTGATCCCAAGGTGCCCATCGTCTACGACGTCGAGCGTATCCGAGACGGTGGCAGCTTCACGACCCGCCGGGTCAAGGCCATCCAGCACGGCCGTCCGATTTTCGCCATGAGCGTGTCCTTCCACAAGGCCGAGCCGGGGCTGGATCACGGCGCCGACATGCCGGACGTGCCGCCGCCCGAGGCACTGCAGAGCGAGCGCGACCTCCTCGCCCGCCTGATGCCCCAGCTGCCCGAGAACATGCGCAGCTACTGGGAGCGCGAGCGCCCGATCGAGGTTCGCTTCGTCGATCCGAGCCGCTATTTCGAGAGAAAGCCACGCGCGCCCGTGCAGATGGTCTGGATGCGCGCGACGGGACGGCTGCCGGACACCATCGCCTTGCACCAATGCGTCCTTGCCTACGCCTCCGACTTCACGCTGCTCGACACCGCGCTGGTCGCCCACGGACGCCTCTCGTTCGAGCCGGAGATCCAGATGGCGAGCCTCGACCACGCGATGTGGTTTCACCGTCCGTTCCGGGCCGACGAGTGGCTGCTCTATGTGCAAGACAGCCCGAGCGCCTTCGGGGCACGCGGCCTCGCGCGCGGCAGCGTCTATACGCGTGAGGGCACACTGGTGGCCTCGGTCGCCCAGGAGGGACTGGTCCGCCAGCGGGTCACGGCGTTCAAGGTAAGCTGACGGGCCGTCACAAGGCCTGATCGCGTGCGCCGCTCCGGGCGAGCAGGCGACGCAAAGTTGCAAGCTCGGCATCGACACGGCCGATCTCGATCGCGGCCTGATGGTGCAGCGCCTGTGCACGTGCGGCGCAGGCTGCCGCTTCGGCGATGTCGTGATTGAGCCTGAGCCACGGGTCCGAGTCGGGCCGATCGTCGCGGCCGACCTCTCCTGCTGTCGGGCTGTCGTAGCGTGCTGGCTGCGGTGACGCCAGGGGTGGCGCAGACACGGCAGCACTTGGCGCGATCATCCCGAGAAGCCCGAGCAGCTTGCCCGAGGCGAGCACCCCGAGGGTGGCGAGCTTCTCTTCGATCATGGCGCCGTTCCTGCACTTCAGGACGGCGATTCGCCGTCCTCTGCGTGGCAGGAGCTTCGACCTCGATGGATAACAAATCGTAAACACCCGTTCCGTGCCGGGCTGCCTCCTGCGCTGACCGGAGGCCGGCCTGCGTCACGGCAGAGGAAGCGTCTCGTGCTCCCTGATCTTGCGGCCGGATGCGGCATCGGCCTCGACGAGGCGCACCCGATAGCCCCAGAGGCGGGCGACGTGCATCAGTGTGCGATCGCACTCCTCCTTGTCGAGCAGAATGCCGTCACGGACGAAATGGGTCATTACGAGCCGCCGGCTGCCGGATAGATCGGCATCCGTCACCTGGATGTCCGGGTCCTGGGTCGAGACATCGTACTGCCGGGCGAGCATCCGGCGCACCTTCCGATAGCCCTGCTCGTCATGAATGGCCTCGACGCGCATCGCCGGATTGTCGGCGTCGTTTTTCAGATGGAACATCCGGAAATCCCGCATGACCTTGGGCGACAGGAACTGCAGGACGAAGCTTTCGTCGCGGTAGTCGGCCCAGGCTTGCCGGAGTGTGCCCATCGGGTCCTGGTTGCCCGCGAAATCCGGGAACCAGCGCATGTCCTCGTCGGTCGGCTCGATGCAGATGCGCTTGATGTCACGCATCATCGCATAGCCGAGCGCATAGGGGTTGAGGCCCGAATAGTGCTTCTCGTTGAAGCTCGGCTGATAGACGACGGCCGCATGCATGTGTGCGAACTCGAGCATCGAGCCTTCGGTGACGAGCCCCTTCTCGTACATGCGGTTCATGATCTCGTAGTGGCAGAAGGTGGCGCAGCCCTCGTTCATCACCTTGGTCTGCCGCTGCGGATAGAAGTATTGCGAAAGCACGCGGACGATGCGGATCAGCTCGCGCTTCCAGCCTTCGAGCTTCGGCGCGTTCTTCTCGAGGAAATAGAGGATGTTCTCCTCGGGCAGCAGCAGCGCGCGCTGCTCGGCCTTGTTCTCGTCGGGCCGCTCCTCCTCGTCCTTCTTGCCTTTCGCGGTGGGCAGCGTGCGCCAGAGCTCGTTGTAGATCTCGATCTCGTAGTCCCGCCGCGCCTGCTCGCGCGCCCTCTCCTTGCGGGGATCGAACCTGCGCCGGGCACCGGCCGTGCGGCTCACGCCCTGGTTCATGAGCGCATGGGCCGCGTCGAGAACCGCCTCAACGGGCCCGAGGCCGAACCGCTCCTCGCATTCGGAGACGAAACGCTTGGCGAATGCCAGATATTCCAGGATGGCGTCGGCTTGCGTCCACTGCTTGAAAAGGTAGTTGTTCTTGAAGAAATGATTGTGCCCCATCGCGGCGTGAGCCATCACGAGGCACTGCATCGTCATGGAGTTCTCCTCCATGATGTAATTGATGCAGGGGTCGGAGTTGATGACGATCTCGAAGGCTAGGCTGCGCGCACCCTTCTTGTACATCATCTCGTCGCGGGCGAACCGCTTGCCGAACGACCAGTGCCGGTACATCTGCGGCATGCCGATCGAGGAATAGGCATCGAGCATCTGCTCGGCCGTGATGACCTCGATCTGGTTCTTGTAGAGGCTCAATCCCATCTCGCCGACGCCGATCTCCTCGATGGCGTCGTACGTCTTGCCGATGAGCTCGAAATTCCATTCGGGTCCGTCGAACAGGGGCTTGTTGGCGATCGCGGCCATTCGATCAGGTCTCCTCAAGCATCGGTGCTCGAAGGCTTCGATCCGGTCGAAGGCCCCCTCGCCCTCATTCTCCCCCGAAAGGCGGGGGAGACGCGATCATCCTCCGGACGGGCTCGAGAACAGCTCGTGGAAGACAGGGAAAATCTCACCGACATTGGTCACCCGGCGCATCGCGAAATACTTGTGTCGCTGCGCCAGCTCCGTGAAGCCATGCCAGACGATGGTCTCGCCGGGACCGGAATGCTCGCTGACCTCGATGTAGGCGTAATACTGAGAGGCGGGCAGCAGGCTGTTCTCGACCAGGTCGATGCAGCGGCCCATGTCGTCGGGGATATTGTCGCCGTCCGAGGCCTGCGCGGCATAGATGTTCCAGTCGGCCGGCGAATAGCGCTCCTTGACGATCCGATCCATTTCCTCGAGCGCCGTCGAGATGACAGTGCCGCCCGTCTCGACGCCGCGGAAGAACGTCTCCTCGTCGACCTCGGCGGCGGTCGAGGTGTGCCGGATGAAGACGACGTGCACCTCCTTGTAGTGCCGCGTCAGGAACACGTGCAGCAGCATGAAGAACCGCTTAGCGAGATCCTTCAGGTTCTCCGTCATGGAGGCCGAGGCGTCCATCATGCAGAACATGACGGCTTGCGTCGTGGGGCGCGGCACCCGGTCGAAGCGGTTGTACTGGAGATCGATCGGATCGACGTATGCGATGACTTTGCGCAGGCGCAGCAGTCTTTCGAGCTTCGCGCGCAGCTCCGCGAGGAGGACCTCGTTACCCGGGCTCTCGGCCTCGCGGTGGGCGATCTCCTCCTCGAGCGCGCGCACCTCCTCGGACTTCGGGCGCTTGAGAGCGATGCGCCGCGCGAGGCTGCGCCTCAGCGTCCGGATGCGAGCCAGCTTGGCCGGCGGGCCGTCGGACGTGAAGCCGGCACGCTGCGGCACTGGATTCTTGAGGTCCTTGAGGCGTTGCTTGACGAGGTTGGGAAGCTTCAAATCCTCGAAGAACACATCCAGGAACTCGTCCTTCGACAGCGTGAAGACGAAATCGTCGTCGCCGGAGCCGTCGGCAGACGCCTTTCCGCCCCGGCCACCGCCGCCCCCGCCCTGCGGCTTGGGAATGAGGTCTCCGGCCTTGTAGTCCTGGTTTCCTGGCAGCACGTAGTCGCGGACGCCGCCCTCACGTCCGTGATTGAAGGAGGGCTCGCGCACGCTCTTCGAGCGGATGGTGATCTTCTCGGATCCCTCCACCTCGGTGACCTTGCGCTTCTTAAGCGCGTCCTTGACCGCATCGCGGATGTCGGCCTTGGCACGACGCACGAAACGCTGGCGGTTGCCGAGCGACTTCGATTTGGGATTGAGGCGGCGGTCGACGATGTTCATTTGGCACTCGTGAGTGGTGAGTGGTCCGTCGTGAGTGGTGACAATCGCAGAGGCGAATGGCAAGTGAACCAGTCGCTGACACGCGACTTCGTCCATTCGCCATTCACCACTCACGATCTCACGCTTACCCCGCCTTCTTCACCCGCATGTACCATTCCACGAGACGGCGCACCTGCCGCTGTGTGTAACCCCGAGAGACCATGCGCTCGACGAAATCGTGGTGCTTGCGCTCGCTGTCGGAATCGCGCTTGGCACCGAACGAGATCACCGGCAAGAGATCCTCGACCTGACTGAACATGCGCCGCTCGATGACGTCGCGGATCTTCTCGTAGCTGGTCCAATCCGGGTTCTTGCCGCCGTTGCGCGCGCGCGCCCTCAGCGAGAACTTGACCACCTCGTAGCGGAAGTCCTTCGGATTGGCGATGCCGGCCGGCTTCTCGATCTTCGAAAGCTCCTGGTCGAGCAGCTCGCGGCTCATGAGCTGACCGGTGTCGGGATCCTTGAAGTCGTGATCCTCGATCCAGGCGTCTGCGTAGGCGACGTACCGGTCGAAGAGGTTCTGGCCGTAATCGTTGTAGCTCTCGAGGTAGGCTTTCTGGATCTCGTTCCCGACGAACTCGGCATAGCGAGGCGCCAGCTCCTCCTTGATGAACTCGAGGTAGCGGCTCTCGTTCTCCTCGGGCATCTGCTCGCGCTTGATCGCCTGCTCGAGCACGAACATGAGGTGGACAGGATCGGCGCCGATCTCGTGGCTGTCGAAATTGAAGGTCTCCGACAGGATCTTGTAGGCGAAGCGCGTCGAGGCGCCGTCCATCCCCTCCGTGACGCCTGCGGCGTCGCGGTACTCCTGCATGGTGCGCGCCTGAGGATCAGTGTCCTTCAGGCTCTCGCCATTGTAGACGCGCATCTTCGAGTAGAGCTGCGAGTTCTCGTGCTCCTTGAGGCGCGAGAGCACCGAGAATTGCGCAAGCATCTCGAGCGTGAACGGTGCGCACGGCGCGTCCGCCAGCTCGGAAGCGCGGAGCAGCTTCTCGTAGATCTTGCGCTCCTCCTCCACGCGCAGGCAATAGGGGACCTTGATCACGCAGATACGGTCGAGGAAGGCCTCGTTGGTGCGATTGGCACGGAAGGATTGCCACTCGCTCTCGTTGGAGTGCGCGACGATGATGCCCTGATACGGCATGGCGCCCACGTTCTCGGTGCCGACGTAGGTGCGATCCTGCGTCGCCGTGAGTAGCGGATGCAGCATCTTCAGCGGCGCCTTGAACATCTCGACGAACTCGAGCAGGCCCTGTGTCGTGCGGTTGAGGCCGCCCGAGTAGGAGTACGCGTCGGCGTCGTTCTGGCCGAAGTGCTCGAGGCGGCGGATGTCCACCTTGCCGACGAGCGCCGAGATGTCCTGATTGTTCTCGTCGCCCGGCTCCGTCTTGGCGATCCCGATCTGGCGCAGCTTCGAGGGATAGAGCTTGACCACCGTGAACTTCGAGACGTCGCCGCCGAACTCGTCGAGGCGCTTGACCGCCCACGGGCTGATGAACCCGAATAGCGCACGCCGCGGGATCCCGTACTGATCCTCGAGCATCTGCCCCATCGTGTCGGGGTTGAAGAGGCCGAGCGGGCTCTCGAAGATCGGGCTCACCTCGTCGCCGGCCTTGAGAACATAGATGGGCAGCTTCTCCATCAGGTCCTTCAGCCGCTCGGCCAGCGAGGATTTGCCGCCGCCGACCGGGCCCAGGAGGTAGAGGATCTGCTTTCGCTCCTCGAGGCCCTGCGCCGCGTGGCGGAAGTAGCCGACGATGCGCTCGATCGTCTCCTCGAGGCCGTAGAAGTCGGCGAACGCCGGGTAGACCTTGATCGTCCGGTTGAGGAAGACGCGGCCGAGACGCGGATCGTCGGCCGTGTTCCTGACTTCCGGGTCGCCGATGGCCTTCAGCATGCGCTCGGCGGCGCTGGCGTACATGGAGGGGTCCTTCTTGCACCCCTCCAGGTACTCCCGGATCGACATGACGACCTGCTTCTGCCGGTCGTAGGTCTGAGAGTAGAGGTCGAAGATTTCGCTGCCCGTCGCCATTTCGTTGCCCTGCGGTGTTTGCTGTGAAGCGGTTATCGGCGGATCTCTCGGCTGCCCTCCTGGTCCGATGCCTCCCATCCGGTCATCGGTATGTCGGCAATTCCATCTTATCTCGAATCGTGGTCCTCGTGACGGCTGACGCTGCCGTAAAATATGACTTACCCTGCCTCCTTGTGCAGACTTTGACAAAATTTAATGCATTTGCCATCGACAGAGATGGCCCGCCTGAAGCAGATAACGCGGCATCGGCAATGTCGGTTCTCGGATCATGTACTTTTCCGAGGCGGGCTGCAGCAGGCTGGCCGATCACCCTGGCGATTCAGACTATTGGAGGTTTGATCCCCAGGGCATAAAATACCACAGCGAAGCCACCTGATTATGGCTGGCCTTTCACCGAGGGTCGCCGATTCTCTAAGGCGGCCGATAGGAAATGTGCTGCCCGCTGCGAAATTACAATACTCGTGACGCAAAAGTAACACTAGCGTCTTTTAGCCACAAACACATACTTTCTGTCCCGGGAAAGGTGGAGCGACGTCCACCCCGGTATTTGGCGCGACATGGCGTGCCCAAGCTACCCGATCAGCGCCGAGCCTCGCCGGTCAAGACAGTCCACAATTTCCGCCCGCCACTCTCGGCGACCGTTCTCCCGATCTCCGCCTGCCAGTAGACCTCCGATCCGAACTCGTTGCGCCAGGACCAGAGCCTACGAGTTGTATAGTGCAGAGGATGCTCCCTCGTAAAGCCCATGGCTCCGAACGCGGCATGGGCGAGGTTTGCCGCCTTGCCCGCAGCCTCCCCGACCCTGGACTTGGCGACTGCGACCTCGAAGCGGAATGGTCCGCTGGTAGCAGCCTCGATCGCAAGGTCGGCGGCAGCGCCCGCAGCCGCAGTCTCCTCCGCGATCTGGGCGAGAAGATGCTGCACGGCCTGATGCTTGGCGATAGGCCGGCCGAACTGGACTCGGTCGCTAACCCAGACGAGGCAATGGTCGAGCGTGGCCGTTAGAGCACCCGCGAGAGCGGCGGACCGCGCCAGCGCGCCTTCTGCCTCGAGATTTGCGGCGGCCGACGCATCGGCGGCCGAGGCGATCACCCGGACCCGCGCCAGATCGAGGCTGTCGCGCGGCTCTCCGGCGATGTTGCAGCCTCGAGCCACCACGGCGTCCCCGATTTCCACGAGGTGCAGCCGGCCATCCGTCGCGATCACGGCGAACGGGGCGCTGCGACCATAGGGGACGCCGCGCGCCGTGCCCGTCAGACGTCCAGCGGTTTCTCGCGGCAGATCACCGGCCGCCGGCACCGCGAGCGTGATGGCCCCCTCAGGCGCGTCGATCCGGGCGCGCGCCAGCAGGTGGCGGGCGACGATGGTCTCGGCGATCGGCACCGGAAGCGCATGGTGCCCAGCGCGCCGGACCAACTCCATCGCATCGGCAAAGGGAACGTCGTCGTCGCCGCCGCCACCGATTGCCGTGATGCCGGCTGCCTCCAGCGCCGTCCAGAGCGGAGCGGCCGCATCTCCTCTTGCCGCGCCGCCGCCGCTGGCCCTGTCGTCGGCCGCCTCGCGCATGGCGGTCGTGACCGTGTCCTCGACGATGCGGTCGAGGGTGCGGAGCATCTCGTCTCTGATCTCGCTCATTCTCGTTGCGCCTTCGGTTGCCCACGCGGCAACCGGCGCGCGGGGAAATGTCAATGTGTTCCAGTGGCTAGAGCGGCACGGGGTGCGCTCGATCACGTCGAGGGAGCTATCGCAGCCCCAGTCCCCGCGCGATCATGCCGCGCAGGATCTCGCGCGTGCCGCCCCGGATCGAGTAGGAGACGCACTGCATCTGAGAGAGCTGTTGCAGGTCGGCGTAGCCGTTGTCCCCGCTGCTGCCCCTCGATTCCACCGGCAGGACGCGCCGCACGATCTCGGGAATCTCCTGCTCCAGCGTGGTTCCGAGATCCTTCACCAGCGCCGCCTCGGTGACCGGCGACTTGCCCTCGTTGAGCATGCCGGCGATCGAGGCCGACATGCGCCGGAGGGTCGCCAGATGCGCGACAGCCCGGCCGATCTCGGCAGCCTGCAGCCGCTCGGGCTCCGGGCCGAGCTCGTCGATGGCCTCGACCAGCAGCGGATAGGTCGACATGAAGCGGTCTGGGCCCGACCGCTCGTAGGCCAGCTCGGAGACCACCATCTCCCAGCCGCGCCCCTCGCCGCCGACGGTCATGTCCTCGGGCACGAAAACGTCGTCGAGCGTCACCTCGTTGAAGTCATGACCGCCGTAGAGGTTGTAGATCGGACGCACCGTGATGCCCGGCGTCCTCATGTCGACGATGAACTGGCTCAGACCGAAGTGGCGCTGGTCGGGTGTGCCGGTCGTTCGCACCAGCGCGATCAGGTAGTGGGCGCGGTGCGCGAAGCTGGTCCACACTTTGCGACCGGTGATCTTCCAGCCGCCCTCGCACTTGACGGCCCGCGTCTTGACGCTGGCGAGGTCGGAGCCGGTATCGGGCTCGGACATGCCGATGGCGAAATAGCAGCGGCCGGCGGCGATCTCCGGCAGGATGGTGCGCTTGGCACGCTCGCTGCCGTGACGCAGGATTTGTGGCCCCGACTGGCGCTCCCCGATCCAATGCGCCATCACCGGCGCGCCGGCTGCGAGCAGCTCCTCGATCACGACATAGCGCTCAAGCGACGACCGCTCGCCGCCGCCGTACTGCTTAGGCCACGTCATGCCGAGCCAGCCGCGCGCACCGACTTTCTCGGAAAAAGCGGGATCGGCCTCGACCATGCTGCCGACCGACGGCGTGAAAGCCCCCTTGGCCCGCTCCTCGTCGAGGAAGGCGCGCACCTCGGCGCGTAGCCGTGCAGCCTCGGGTGGCATCGTGACGGGCTCGAAAGCGAATTGCGGCATCTGGGGCTCGCTCGGCTGCTGGCGGTTCGACGGCAGTATGCAACCCCGGCGGGCCGTGGCAACCGTCGCGATCCGCCCACCCGCCGAAAAGGTGGACGCTTCCCGCCCCCGCTCCTTACAACGGACGCCGAGGGCCTGAACCAGCTCCGGTGGCACCGCGAGCCCGGCCGGCCCACAGCTCAACAGCGAGGCAGCAATGGCCAAGAGCGCGCGCAAACGCAAAGTCATGATCACCTGTGCGGTGACGGGCTCGATCCACACCCCGTCGATGTCGCCGCACCTGCCGATCACGCCCGAGGAGATCGCCGACGCGGCGGTCGGCGCGGCCGAGGCCGGCGCGGCGCTCGTCCATGTCCATGCCCGCAACCCCGAGAACGGCCTCCCCGATCAGTCGCCGGAGGCCTTCGGCAAATTCCTGAAGGTGATCAAGCAGCGCTCGTCTGCGGTGATCAACATCACCACCGGCGGCGCGCCGACGATGTCGATCGAGGAGCGGCTGAAGCCGTGCGCGGTGTTCATGCCCGAGGTCGCGTCGCTGAACATGGGCTCGATGAATTTCGGCCTCTACCCGATGCTTGAGCGCCAGAAGGAGTTCAAGCACGACTGGGAGAAGCCCTACCTCGAGGGTAGCCGCGACCGCATCTTCAAGAACACCTTCACCGATATCGAGATGATCCTGACGTCGTGCGCCGAGAACGGCACGCGCTTCGAGATCGAGTGCTACGACATCGGCCACCTCTATACGTTGCGCCACTTCGCCGACCGCGGCATCGTCAAGCCGCCATTCTTCATCCAGTCGGTCTTCGGCATCCTGGGCGGCATCGGCCCTCACCCCGAGGATGTCGCGCACATGAAGCGCACGGCGGACCGGCTGTTCGGCGACGAGTACCAGTGGAGCGTGCTCGGCGCAGGCCGCAACCAGCTCCCCATTGCCATGCAGGCCATTGCGCTCGGAGGCAATGTGCGTGTCGGCATGGAGGACAGCCTGTGGTCGGGTCCGGGACGGCTCGCCAAGTCGAACGCCGAGCAGGTCAAGCTGGCACGCCAGATGATCGAGGCGCTCGGCCTCGAGGTGGCGACGCCCGACGACGCCCGCGAGATCCTGGAGCTCAAGGGCGCCGACCGGGTGGAGTTCTGACGCTTCCGGGTCGCAGAAGACCTCGGAGTGCGCACAAGAGCCCTTTGCGGATCCGTTGGCGGCTGCGTCTGCCGACCCCATCTGAAGGTTTGCAGGAGGATGGGCATGCTCAGGATGATGCAGGCGGCGACGATCGCGGTGGCGGCCACGTGCCTTGCCGCGACGACTGCCGCAGCAATGGACGGCTACAAGTGGAAAAGCCGTCCGGTCGTCGTCTTCGCGCCCTCGACCGACGATCCACGGCTGGCGCGGCAGCGCGGCATCGTGGCGTCGCTGAGACCCGCCTTCATCGACCGCAATGTCGTGATGGTCTACGTCGGCGGCGACGTGGTGACGGCCGATCTCGGGCCGTCACCCACGCTCTCGGCCTCGGCCCTGAGGCGGCGCTTCGGGGTCGCGTCCGGCGAGTTCAAAGTGCTGCTCGTCGGCAAGGACGGCGGCGTCAAGCTCACGTCGTCGGAGCCGTTCCCGGCCGAGACCGTGTTCCGCACCATCGACGCCATGCCGATGCGGGCCAACGAGGTGCGGCGGGGACGCTAGTGGCGCTCGCGGCGTCCATCGATGCGCTACCGGGGACAGCGAAATTGCCGCCGGCCGCGCAGACGGCGTATAAGCGCCCCTCGCATCCGACACCGGGCTGCCGCGGCGCGGCGCGAGCCCCAACAAAATCGAACTGAGCCATGAGCGGTA
>JBFWQN010000041.1:0-18059 GCA_050249405.1 Hyphomicrobiaceae bacterium
CGCGGGCAGTGGCGCAGGAGCCGGTGGCGGCGGCGCCCGGCCGAGCAGGTTCCTCTTCTGAGGCGGCGGCGTGACCGGTTGCGGTAGCGATTGCCGATAGCTCGCCTCGGCATGCGCTTGACTTTCTCACCTGAGTTGTGGGAAGCACATGGATGCAACCTGAAGTAGGTCATCCGGTGCATCGTCGAGATATGCCGTCGCTACTTTGGGAGCCTCGACTTCGGAGGGCGTTACGTCCCGAAGCGGTGTCGTGTCGTTCATATGCCGATGCCCCACGCGCGGCGGAATTTCATGCTGTCGGCAGCTGACCCCACTGCCTGGTCGAAGCACGCATACGGGGTCACCGTCCCACCCCCGTAGGCGACGTATAGGCGGCTGCCCATCCCCCTCGCAAGCCGCTCTTCCACGGTTTCCTTCCTCTGCGACAGAGGCGCATCGCACACGAGGCGTGTGCCGCGCCTGCCGGTCAGCCCCTGGCAACCGGATTAAGTGACGGAAGTGGCACGCTATGAGTCCATCGAATGACATCGTGGCAGAATTGCCGATGTCGTTCGCATCCTCTCGTGCCGAGACGGGAAGCCGCACTGTCCGCCCCGCGGTACGTCGCAATTGTGTGGAACGCCATGCCCTGAGGCTCAGGAAACCCGTGAAGCGCGGCCTTCTGTGGCTTGACTCCGCTCGGCAAGCGTGGCGGATGTCGCGAGGTCTCGATCAGACACGTCGCGTCGTGGGGACGATATCGGCGCGTGCCAATCGAGCGTCGTGCCGTGGGGTTGGCCCGTCCAGTGCCTTCACATCCTTGGCCATCGCCGACGCTGCATCGTGGGGATGCGCATGACTTGCGTGTTGAAGCCTGCCTCTGACGAGCTGCGTGATGCCGTGCTCAGCTGGCGAAACTCGCCCGCTGTGCGGCGCACGATGATCACGCAAGATGTCATCCCGCCGGACGCGCATGCGCGCTGGTGGGAGCGCGTCAAGGAGGACCGGACGAAGCGCGTGCTCGTGCTCCTCGCCGAGCAGCAGCCCGTCGGGATCATCAACTTCTTCGATGTTACGGCCACGTCCGCCTGGTGGGGCTTCTATCCGGCTGAAGGTGCGGCAGGCGAGGGAGGCGCTGGCGGGTTGCAGGCGTGGCTGGCGCTCGAGCAGGCCGCGCTGATCTACGCTTTCGACGTGCTCGGCATCGACGAGCTCTTGTGCGAGACGCGGCACGACAACACCGGCGTGCTCGTGCTGCACGACCGTCTTGGTTTCGAGACTTTGCCGCGTGAGCCTTACCCGAATGCCGTGGCACACAACCTCATCGTCAAACGCATGACGCGTCCCGGCTATCAGCAGGCCCGCAACCAGGACGAGTTGCCGCTTTCGCAGCAATTGACCGTGGAGCGGCACCGCTTCGACCAGCCCGCCGCCGAGCCGTCGGCACAGCGCGAGCCCGCGGTCCGCCTCGCCGTGATTGGCAGCGCCAATTGGGATATCGCCGCGCGCGAGCTTGCAGCTTCCTATGAGGCGTGGACCGGCCATTCGATCGACGTCTACACGCCGCCGTTCGGCCAGGGGACCATGCAGCTCCTCGATCCGGTCTCGGCGCTTCGCGGGACCGCGCGTGATTTCTGGATCTTCGCCGAGAGGCTCGAGGATCTGTGTGGTCCGTTCGATGTGCCGGGGACGACCGACGAGGCCGTCGTGCGCGAGCGGTTCGAGCGCCACGTTGCTTCCATCCGTCGGGCCCGAGGCGAGCTGAAGGGCACGTTTCTCGTGCACGACATGTGGCCCGTCAGGCCCCGGCCGCAGACGGTCGAGGAGATGGCCAACGGCTCGGATGCCGCCGCCCGTTTGTGCAATGCGTTGAACGGGGAGCTGGCGCAATTGTGCAGCGAGCTGCCCGACACGCAGCTCGTGCCCATCTCCTCCCTGATCCGCGAGGTGGGTGCCCGCAACGCCGATCCCGGCAAGTATTGGCTGCTCGGGCGCGTCGCCTACGGCAAGCCGCTCGTCGAGTCCTGGTCGGCGCTCGTCGCCGGCATCGTGCTCGCCAAGCGCGGTCAGACGGCCCGCGTGCTGGTGCTCGACCTCGACAACACGCTGTGGGGCGGTGTCATTGGTGACGACGGCATGGCTGGGATCGAGATCAGCTCGGATTACCCTGGCAACGAGTTCAAGGCGATGCAGCATGCGGTGCTCTCGCTCAAGGCACGCGGCATTCCACTCACGGTGTCGAGCAAGAACACCGAGCATGTCGCGCTCGAGGCGATCCGCAAGCATCCCGAGATGGTGCTGCGCGATACCGACCTGGTCGCCTGGCGCATCAACTGGCAGCCGAAATCGCTGAATATCCGCGAGATCGCCAGCGAGCTCTCGCTTGGGCTGGGCTCGCTGATGTTCATCGACGACAACCCGGTCGAGCGGGCTGAGGTCCGCCGCAACTGTCCTGGCCTCATCGTTCCCGAGATGCCGGAGGATGTGGCGCTGTGGCCGGCGTTTCTGCTCAGTCACCCGGCGCTCACGGCCGTGTCGCTGTCGGCCGAGGATCTGGGCCGGGCGAAATCCTACGAGATCCGCAGGCAGATCGTGGCTGCCGAGCAGCAGGCGCCGTCGCGGGAGGCCTTCCTGAAAGAGCTCGGCATGACGCTCGAGGTGATGCCGGCAGCCTCGAGCGCGATGCAGCGCGTATCGCAGCTCGTTGCCAAGACGAACCAGTTCAACACCACCACGAAGCGCTACAGCGCCGCCGACATCGCGGCCAAAATGGCCGGCGGCGGCGATGTGCTGACGCTGCGCCTCAAGGACAAGTTCGGCTCCGACGAGGTGATCGGCGTCGTGCTTGTGGATTACGACACGGCCGGACGCACCGCCCAGATCGACAATTTCGTCATGTCGTGCAGAGTGCTCGGGCGCGGCGTCGAGGCTGGCGCGATGGCCGTGGTCTCGGAGCGTGCATTGCGCCGCGGCTGCGATCGCCTCGCAGGCCGTATCGTGCCGACGGAGCGCAACGAGCCTTGCCGCAGTCTCTACAGCGACAACGGCTTCGCCGACCGAGGTGACCTCGCATACGAGCGGGCGCTCCAGGGCGGCTCGTTGTCCCGGCCTGAATGGCTTACCATTGCGACTGACGAGTGAGGGGCTCTTGTCCACGTTCATCGAGCAGCTGAAGCCGCTCCACGTCGACCACGTTGCGGTCACGACGGCCAAATTCGAGGATACGGTCCGCGACTACCTCGCGATGCCGGGCGCCCGCATTCAGCGCGGGCCAGGCTTCAACCCCTCGCAGCGCGTGCGCTTTGCCTTCGTTCGTCTCGACGCGGGGCTGGTGATCGAGGTGCTGGGATTGCCGGAATCGGGGGAAAGCCCGATCGAGGCACACGTCGCGCGCGGCGGCGGCGCCTACCACATCTGCTACGCGGTTGCCGACCTCGAGGCCTCGCTTGCCCGTGCGGAAAGCGCCGGGGCCAGGATGGTGGTGCCGCCGAAACCGGATCCGGCACACGACGGCCGGCCCGTAGCGTTCCTCGTCCATCCGGCGCACGGGCTCGTGGAGCTCGTGGCCGCCTATCCCGTGGAATTCGGGTTTGCCGGAACGGGCGCCGCGAAGCATGTCGACGTCGAGACGCTGACACCTGCGAGATCGCGTGCCCGTGCTGCACCGGTGGCGCTGGAGACGGATCTGGTAGCGGCCTTCAAAGCCGTGCTGCCGAAGCTCGATGAAGCGCAAATCCGAAACGCCAGGCTCGGCACGACCCCCGGCTGGGACTCGCTTGCCCAAATCCAGCTCACGATGGAGGTGGAGCGACGGCTCGGCATTCGCATTCCGATGCGCCAGATCGAGAAGCTGACGACATTCGAGGCTTTCGTCGCACACGCGGCGACTGCTGCAGGTTGAATCGACTCCCGAACTGACGAGCGCCCTCGCTGGCGTCGGAGAAACCACGCATTGGAAAGGCGCGTCATGAGCCAGACGATCCGCATCGGCAATCGCAGCATCGGCCTCGACCATCAGCCCTTCGTCATCGCCGAGATGTCGGGCAACCACAATCAGAGCCTCGACCGGGCTCTTTCCATCGTCGAGGCTGCCGGCAAGACGGGCGCCCATGCGCTCAAGCTGCAAACCTATACCGCCGACACGATGACGATCGACGTCGAGAGCGGAGCCTTCAAGATCGATGACGCCACGAGCCTGTGGGCCGGCAAGACGCTGCACAAGCTCTATCAGGAGGCCTACACGCCCTGGGAGTGGCACAAGCCGATTTTCGACCGCGCCCGCGAGCTCGGCATGATCGGCTTCTCGTCGGCCTTCGATCCGACCTCCGTCGACTTTCTCGAGACCCTCGACGTGCCAGCCTACAAGATCGCTTCGTTCGAGATGACCGACCTCGAGCTCGTGGCCAAGGTGGCAAAGACCGGCAAGCCGATGATCGTCTCGACCGGAATGGCGAACATTGCGGAAATTGCCGAGACGGTGGAGTGCGCCCGGGACAACGGCGCCAAGGACCTGATCCTGCTCAAGTGCACGTCGTCCTATCCGGCGACCGCCGCCGATGCCAACCTCGCGTCGATCCCCGCCATGCGCCAGATGTTCGGCTGCGAGGTCGGCCTCTCCGATCATACCATGGGCACCGCCGTGTCGGTCGCAGCCGTGCCGCTGGGCGCTACCGTCTTCGAGAAGCATTTCACGCTGCGCCGTGCCGACGGCGGCGTCGATTCGGCCTTCTCGCTCGAGCCTGAGGAGATGAAGCGGCTCGTCGAGGAGACACGAGACGCACGTCTCGCCATCGGCATTCCGAAGTTCGGCGGCGGCGCCTCCGAGAAGACGTCCCGCGAGCATCGCCGCTCGCTCTACATCGTGCGCGATCTGAAGGCCGGTGAGATCATCGACGAGACGTGCCTGCGCTCGATCAGACCGGGCCTCGGCCTCCCCGTGAAGTACCGCAAGGTTCTGCTCGGCGCCCGCGTCAAGCGCGACGTGAAGCGCGGCACGCCGATGTCATGGGATCTGCTCTGACCCGGGAATTCATCGCTGCACTTATCCCCCTCGCGGGGGCCTTGCCTAAACTGCGGTCGAGCAGTGAACAGCGAGGCCGCGCATGGCGAGCGACGAAACTCCCAACCTGCGGCTGCCGTATCTTATGGCGGCCCAGGCCCAGAAGCACGTGACGCACAACGAGGGGCTTCGCGCCCTCGACGCGATCGTCCAGCTATCCGTTCTCGATCGCGATCTCGGCACGCCGCCCCCCTCGCCTGCCGAAGGCGATCGCTACATCGTCGGCGCATCGCCGACAGGCGCCTGGGCCGGCCATTCGGGCTGCATTGCGGCGTGGCAGGACGGCGCCTGGATGCTTCATGCACCGCGCGAGGGCTGGCTCGGCTGGATCGAGGACGAGGGGCGCCTCGCCGCCTACGACGGTGCAGCATGGATCGATTTTACGGCCACGCTGCTCAATCCCGCCGATCTCGTGGGGGTCAACACCACCGCCGATGCCACCAATCGTCTCGCGGTCTCCTCGCCAGCCACTCTTTTCAGCCACGCCGGTGGCAGTCACCATCACAAGATCAACAAGAACGCGGCCGGCGACACGGCCTCCGTCCTGTTCCAGACAGGCTTCTCGGGCCGGGCCGAGATGGGCACCAGCGGTGACGACAACTGGCACTTGAAAGTCTCCGGCGACGGCGCGTCCTGGAAGGAGGCGCTCGTCGTCGACAGAGGCACCGGCGCCGTGTCGATCCCTCTCACGCCCGCGAGCGTCGTCCGCCGCACGTTTCTAGCCAGCGCGACGTGGACCAAGCCGGCCGGACTGAAGAAGGTGCACGTCTGGGGCTGCGGTGGCGGCGCCGGATCGCCGGACATGACGGCCGCTGCGAGCCAGATCGCCCTCTCTGGCGGCGCCAGTTGCGGCACCTTCGGCTTCAAGGCCATCGACGCGGCGAGCCTCGGGGCAACAGAGAGCGTGACCATCGGGGCGGCCGGCTCGGCGGCCTCGACGGCCGGTGGCACGACATCCTTCGGCGCGCACATGACGCTGCCGGGTGGCGGTACGCCGGCGACGATCACCTCTGGCACGTCGCCGTCGACGACCGGGGTCGGCACGTTACCCGCCGCTGCAACGGGCGCCGACTGGTCGGTTCGAGGCAGCTACGGCTCCACGCGCGGCCGCCGATCGAGCGGCACCGATGGCCTCGCCGGGAGTGGCGCCTCCGGATTGCTCGGAAATGGGGGCGTGGGCGCTGGCCCCGGAGGCGCCGCGATTGCCGCTTTGGGCTATGGCGCCGGCGCAGGCGGCGCCTGCGCCAACTCGGCGACGACCGTCTCGGGCGCAGCAGGTGCCCCGGGCATTCTCTTCGTAGAGGAGTATTATTGATGCGTTGCGGCCGGATGTCGCCCGAGGGGCGGCTTGAGGAGATCTTCGCGCCCCGAGCCGAGCTTGCGGCCATGTATCATCCGGAATTTGTCGATCGCCTGATCGACATTCCCGATCATGTCCAGGCAGGTTGGTGGCTCTCAGGCAGCGAGTGGCTGGCCGCGCTGCCACCGCCAGCGCCTTCGGCCGACGACGTGAGGGCGGAGGCCTCGCGTCGCATGCAGGCTCTGGTCGGAGCACGCGACGCATCGCACCTCGACATCATTCTTGCCAACGGCACCCGGGAGGCTGTCCGCCTGCTCCGCATTCGCGAGACAAGGCCCTGGACCGGCGACGAGGCGGCACGAGCTGCAGCGCTGGAGCAAATCGACGCAGCGATCGAGGCTATCCGCGCCGCATCGAACACAATGGAGCATGCCCCACCCGCCGATTTCGCGAGCTCAAGCTATTGGCCGTCCACGTCTTGAGCACTCGTGCCGTCGGCCTCCGAGCGGATGGCTTCCGCGGTCGCGCGAGTCAAAAAAAACAACTCTTGGTTGAAACCATCGGCAGTTTTGCATATCCCCGTACGGCGCCCCTGGGTTCACTGAGGGTGCGCACGTTCGGGGCTCGCAGAATCCGGTAAGGCGCGTGCTTGCGTGCCGCATTGATCGGATGCTGCACGACCACTAGCTCTTCGCCCTTGGTCTTGCCTCGTCGCAAAGTGATCCCGCAACGCATCGAAGGCGCCAAATGTAATGATTGCGATCCTGAGAGGATTTTTAGGGCCACGCCAGGAAGCCGGTGCGCAAGCTCCCGCAGAGCCGAAAGGCTCACGGAAGTCGGAGGAAGCAGCGCGAGCCGAAGCCGGAAACAATGCCATTCGCCACGCCGACCAGCTCCGGGATGCCGGACGGCCAGCGGATGCCGCCGAGTTCTACCGCAAGGCGGTCGAGCTATTCCCCCACAGGACCGACATCCGCGTCCAACTGGGCAACATGCTCAAGGATGCCGGGCAGT
Organism: Hyphomicrobiaceae bacterium; assembly: GCA_050249405.1. Taxonomy (GTDB): domain Bacteria; phylum Pseudomonadota; class Alphaproteobacteria; order Rhizobiales; family Hyphomicrobiaceae. The sequence goes on from JBFWQN010000041.1 coordinate 7,353, forward strand.
TTGCGGCTGCGGAGGATGCCTACCGCGATGCCGTCATCCAGAGCCCCAACGAGGCCGACATTCACCTCCAGCTCGGGCGTGCACTCAAGCTCGCGGGGACGCGCGATGCGGCGATTGCCGCGTTCCGCCGGGCGCTCGAGCTTGCGCCTGGCCTGGAGGCAGCTGCGGACGAGCTAGGGCGCATTCTTCCCATCGAGCCAGCCAAGGCTGTTCCCGCACCAGGCCCCGGCAAGCCCTCGCCCAAGAGACCGGCTGCAGCTGCCACAGACGCCACGGGTTTCCGGTCGAGCCTCTCGTTCGACAAGCCCGGCTACGTGATCGGTTGGGCCTTCGATCCGAATCGGGTGGACCGGCCGGTCAAGCTCGACGTCGAGATCAACGACGTTCCATACCTCAGCATCCACGCATCGCTGGAGCGAGGTGATTTGAAGCGCATCGCTCCCCGTCTCGTCGGCGGCGGCTTCGAGCTGCCGATCCCGCCCGGGCGCGGCAACGTCATGCTGTCGCTACTCTACAAGGGCCAGCATCTGCGCGGGAGTCCGCGCAAAGTCAGCCTGCGGGCGAAGGCCCCGCTGGAGCATGCCGCCATCGCCGATCGGATCGCGGGTGCGGCGGCCGGGCGGGAGCCGATTGCCATTGTCATCCCCGTCTACAATGCGGCAGAGGAAGTGGCCGCCTGTCTGGCGTCCGTGCTCGCCCACACGACGCTTCCTGCCCGCCTCATCGTCATCGACGACGCCAGCACCGATCCTCGGATTCCGGGTTTGTTGCGAGCCTTGGAAGGCAAGTCAGGCCTCGAGATCATACGCAATACGGACAACCTCGGTTACACACGCACCGTCAACAAGGGTCTTTCGCTCGCCGGAAAATCGGACGTCGTCCTCCTCAACTCCGACGCTATGGTCGGGCCGAGGTGGCTCGAAGGCCTTCGCACCGCCGCTTATGCGCGCAACCGCATTGCTACGGTGACGGCAGTCTCCGACAATGCCGGTGCGTTCAGCGTGCCGGAGATGGATCGGCGCCAGCCCTTGCCTGCCGGCCTGTCGGAGGCGGCTTACCAGCGCCTCGTCATGCAGAAATCGGGAGCCCTATGGCCTGAGGTGCCGACGGGCAGCGGCTTTTGCCTCTACATGCGGCGCGATGCCATCGATGCCGTTGGCACCTTCGACGCGGAGGCTTTTCCTCGCGGCTATGGCGAGGAGAACGATTGGTGCATGCGTGCCTTGCGCGCCGGTTGGCAGCACGTCGTCGATGACCGCACGATGGTTTTGCACGAGCGCTCGGCCAGCTTCGGGGCATCGAAAACCGAGCTGCTCGCGGCAGGCCGCAGCATCGTTGACGAGCGTTACCCCGACTACGGGACGCTCATAAAGGCCTTCCATACGAGCCCCGCACTCGCCTTCGCCCGGCTGCGCGTCCGCCGCTTGCACCAGGATCTTGCCAAGACCGGCGAAGACCCCGTCGTGCGGCCGCGTAGCCTTCGCGACGTGCGACCGCGCGTTCTCTTCGTCATCTCGACGGAGACGGGGGGAACGCCCCTCACCAATCGCGACCTCATGAACGCCTTGTCTCGCTCCTACGAGCCGTGGCTTCTCAGTTGCGACACGCGGACGATGACCCTGTCGAAGGTCGCAGCCGGCCAGCTGGCCACGGACCGGGTCATCGATATGCATACCCTGATCGAGCCCGTCAGCCTCGTCGAGCACCGATCCGCGAATTATAACGCGATACTCGCCCGGTGGTTGATCGAGTATTCGATCGAGCTGGTCCACGTGCGGCACTTGGCCTGGCATAGCCTCGATCTACCCTCGGTAGCCAAAGGGCTCGACATTCCGGTCATTCTCTCGTTTCACGATTTCTATACCGTCTGCCCGACAGTGAAGCTGCTCGACGAGCGCATGCACTATTGCGGCGGACGTTGCACGGCCTCCGAGGGCGACTGCACACCCGACCTCTGGAGGAGCCCTTCCCGGCCTCCGTTGAAGAATCGCTGGATCACGGAATGGCGGCGAAAGCATAGTGAGGTTTTCCAGTCGTGCGCGGCATTCGTCACGACGAGCGAAAGTGCAAGGCGGACAGTCATCGACTCTTATCCGGCACTCGCGGAGACGCGCTTCGAGGTCATTCCGCACGGTCGTGATTTCACGGAGTGGCTAGCACCCCAACCGCCGCCCGTCGCGCCGCTCGATACGATCGACATTCTCGTCCCGGGCAATATCTCACCCGCCAAAGGCCGCGACCTGATCGCTCGCCTCCATGCGCTGGACCACGAGAAGCGGCTGCGGTTCCACATCCTCGGCGACTGCAATCCTGCCCTCGTGGGCGAGCGGATCATCAATTACGGCGTCTACAAGCGCGACGAGTTCGCGGCGCGGGCACGCGAGACCGGCGCGCGGATTGGTGCCGTGCTCTCGATCTGGAGCGAGACGTGGTGCCACACGCTCACGGAGATGTGGGCGATCGGCTTGCCGGTTGTCGCCTTCGACTTCGGCGCGGTTGCCGAGCGCATCCGGGCCAGCGGCGCGGGCTGGATCGTGCCACACGAGAGCATCGAGGAGCTTTACTCTGAGCTTCGCGCCATCGCTGATACGCCCGAGGACATCGCCACCAAGTTGGACGCTGTCCGGCGCTGGCAGATGGAGGACGGCCGCATCAATACTTGCGACAGGATGGCTGAGCGCTACAGTCGGCTCTACAGTGAGGTTGTCGCGGGCCGTCAGACGTTCGCCGGGATCTCGATCGACCAGCCCGGCATCGAGCACTGATGCCGCCTTCGCATGGCAGGCAGCCCATCGTGTTGTGCATTGCCGGCCTTGTCCGCGCATGCAGCGGGCGGCATGAGTGCTGGCCTCGAGTCACGCCGAGGGCGGCGGCGGGACAAGTCGCGGGGGAATTCACAGGTGACCGGCTTTTTCAGCCGCTTCGATCGCGGCCGGCGCAGGGACGATTCGCCGGCATCCGGTCTGGACGTCCCGCCGCCGGGCCGGGCTGACCAGACGCGAGACGTGCGATCGATCGTTGCCGAAGCCGATCGGCGGCGGGATTCGCGGGACTTCGGCCCGGCCGCCGAGCTCTATGCACAGGCACTCGCCCTACAGCCGGACCGCTACGATTTGCGTGTGCAGCTCGCCAACATGCTGAAGGACAGCGGCCGGCTGCCGGAGGCCGAGGCCGAGTACAAGGCGGCATTCGCGCACGATCCGCGCAATGCCGACATCGCCCTGCAGCTTGGTCGGACCTTCAAGATGTCCGGGCGCCTTGCGGAGGCAGGCGAGTTGTTGGCCCGCGCGCTCGAGATCGAGCCGGATCTGGCTGATGCCGCCACCGAGCTGCTCCACCTCGGGCAGCTTGGCGCCGAGCGAGCGATCTACGCCCGCGATGCTCACCTCGGCAGGATGACGAGCCTGCTCGAGGCAACGGCCGAGCTTACGCGCCTGCGCGCATCGATCGATCGGGCATTGGCGCGTCTTCCCGATCTCGCCACCTGGTCGGCAGCTCCCGCCGAGCTTTACGGCGTGCTGCGCTCGATCCAGGATTTTCCGCCACCACCACCACCACCACCGCCTCCGCCTGAGACCACCAAACCGCTCGTCGTTGTTCTCGTCGATGCAGATGCGGGCTCGCCTCGTGCCTTCCACGGCCTGCTGGCGTCGCTGCGGGGACAGTCGGCGCAGGAGTGGATGCTCGTGGCGTGCGGCTCGTCGCCCGATCGCGCCGCAGCCGTGCTCAGGGCGGCCGAGTGCGACTCGCGCTTCCATTGGGCTCCCGGCGGTGACGGCGCGACGTTTCCGGTCGTCCCGGCCGACGCATGGGTGCTCGCGCTCCGGCCAGGCGGCATGCTGCATCGGCTCGCGGTCGAATGGTTGCAGGCCGCTACCACCTTCGCCCAGACCGCTGCCTGCATTCTCGATGAGGAGATTGGCCGGCTCGCCAGTGACGGTCGCTTCCTGCCGGCCAGCGCCGAGCTGCGTGCCACTCCCGACTACGACGCCGAGCTCGAGACGCCCTGCTGCGGCGAGACACTGCTGGTGTCTCCAGCAACGACAGCGTCGCTCTCCTCGCCCCTGGCGCTGCTCGATCCGCGGCAGCGCGCGCAACTGCGCCTGCACCTCGTCCGGGAGGCGCGTGTCGCGCACCTGCCACTGCCGCTCGTGCAGAGCCTTGCGTCCGATCAGCCGCCGGCCGAGGCCGCGCGACAGGCGCACAGCGACGACGTGCGGGCACAGCTGACGCGCCACGGCCGTGGCGCCTCGAGCCAGGAGCGCCGTGTCTTCGCGCAAGCCATCACGCGATGGCGCGAGGAGGACCGCACGACCGGGATCGGCGTCATCGTACCGACTCGCGACAATGGCGCCGACGTGGCACGCTTCGCCGATACGCTGGCCGCCGCCGCCGCTCACCCGGGCCGCGTGCACATGTTGATCATCGACAATGGCAGTCGCGATCCCGGCACGCTCGATCGTCTCGCGGAGCTTTCTCGTCGCCCCCGCGTCGGCGTGCTGCGCATCGATGCGCCCTTCAATTGGGCATCGCTCAACAACCGCGGCGCAGCAGCAAGCGACAGCCCGATCTTGCTGTTTGCCAACGACGACATGACGATGCTGTCCGCCGGCTGGGACGTGATCCTAGCCGACCTGCTCGCGCGTCGCGACGTGGGCGTCGTCGGCGCGAGGCTGCTTTATCCGGACGACACCATCCAGCATGCCGGCGTCATCGCTGGCTGGCAGGGGGTCGTCAACAACGACGGGCTGAGGCGGCACGTGTCGGAGCCCGGGCCGGGATCACGCTGGCACGTGACGCGTTCGGTCGCTGGTGTGGTAGGGGCTTTTCTCGCCACCCGTCGCGAGACGTTCGACACCGTTCACGGGTTCGATGCCGAGCATCTGCCGATCGCCTTCAGCGACGTCGACTATTGCTTCAAGGTCCGGACGCTCGGACAGAAGGTTCTGTGGTCCCCGCACATCATGCTGCATCACCACGAGTCGAAATCGCGCGGCCTCGACTACACGAGCCCGGAGCGGCAGGCCCGCTACGACGGCGAGCAGGCCGTGATGGAGGCGCGGTGGCCGGATGCGCTCGGTAGCGATCCGGGCGTCAACCCCTTCTGGCACGATGCCACGCTGCCGTTCCGGCTGCTGGCCATGCCCGGCACGCAGCGCGTGACGAGCCACCTCCGCACCAGCGCCTCGGCTGAGCCTTGGCGCCTCCCGCCACGTGACGGGACTCGATAAGCGGGCGACGTCCGCCCATCACGAGGCGGCCATGCGGTTTTTCACCCGGCCGAGAAGCGCCAGCCCGAGCCACGTCAGCACGAGAGCCCACTGCACCGGATACCAGGGGAAGTAGTGCGTCGTGACATCGTCGCCGAAGAAACCGTCCCGAAAGAGCTCGATGCAGTTCGTGAGCGGATTATAGACGAGAGCCTTCTGCAGCGTCTCGGGCATCCAGTCGACCATGAAGAAGATGCCGGACAGAGGCACGAGCATGTATTGCATCGGCTGAATGAGACGCTCGCTCATCTCGTTGAGCTCGGTGACGCAGGCCGTGATAAGCGCTACGGCAGAGCCGAGCCACCAGAGCAGGAGCCACGCCGCGACGACGTGGCCCGGCTTCTGCACCGGTGCGATGACATCGGCGGCCAGCAGCACGCTGCTCACGGCCGTCAGCGCCGCCGTCGTGCCGATGCCCTCCAGCGCCATCCGCGCCAGCCAGACATCGAGCAGCGTTATGTTGCGATGATAAAGCATGCTCATGGATTTGCGGAACATGAACACGCCGGTGTTCGAGGTGTGCCGCCACATGGTGAGGGGCATGTACCCCGTCAGCACCATCGAGATGACGTGCGTGCCGTGCACGTAGCCGCCCTTCAGCTGCGCATACATGACGAGCACGCAGGCCGTCAGCACCATCGGCTCGAGCACGACCCACAGGAAGCCGATATTGTCGCGTCCATAGCGCAGCATCATGTCGCGGATCATCAACGCGTGGATGGAGCGCATCTGGACCTGAATGCCAGTGGCAAAGCGCGCTTTCTGGTCGTCAGCCATGCTGCTGCTCCGCCACCCGCTCGGCGACGCCGGCATAGATGAGCCAGCCGACGAGCAATGCGAGAGCGTTGGCACCGAGGATGGTGAAGATCATGCGCACGCGCTCCGGCGCCACCGGGTAGTCGGCAGCCGCCGGCTGCGTGATCCGCTCCAGGTAGAGCTGCTGGCGCCGGCCTTCGACACGTGCCGTGTCGAGCGAGCGAACCGAATTGGCCAGCATTGTTTTCGCGAACTCGCGCTCCAGCACGAGCCGCTCGTAGATGGCGAGCTTTCCGGCGAGACCGCCGCTCTCGCCGGAGATCTTGCGCCGTTCGGTGTCGATCTGCACCTCGAGTGCTGCGATGCGCCGGCGCATGCTCGGGATCAGCGGTCCGTCCGGCGTCGAGGCCGACATCTCGCGCAGCATCGTCTGGGCCTGCGCGAGCTCGGCCGACAGGCGCGCCACCAGCTCGGTCACGATGATGGACGAGCTCGCCGGGTCGATCGTCAGCTCGTCGTTGCGAAACCGCGTGATCGCGATCTGAGCGGCGACCAAGCGATCCTCGTTGTGCTTCACCTCGGTCTCCGCGAGGCGGACGGCATCGCTGTGAATGCGCTCGTTCATGCGATTGACCATCTGCTCGGACAGCGCGAGCAGCGTGTCGGCCACCAGCCGGGCGTGCTCCGGCTGGAAAGCCTGCACGCGAAGCGTGGTGATGCCGGTATTCGTCGAGAAGCTGGTGCTGATCATCCAGCCGAGATAGCGGTGCAATTCCTCCAGGGTCTGGCCATAGAGCAAGGACGGGAAGCGCGCGATCGGATCGATGCCAGCGTCGGCGTAGTACTCGCGGATGGGCAGCTTCTCGACGAGCAGGCTCACTGCGTCACGTGATCCGAGAAAGCTCTGCACGGAGAAGACGTCGTCCTGCGAGCGCCCGAGGCCGGCCATCTGCAGAAAGGAGCCGAACCCTGCGGCACCGACAGGACGGGATGCCGTGCGGATGATGAACTGCGCCTGCGATACGTAGCGGTCGCTGGCAATCACGCCGAAGTAGAGCAAGGCGAGGACCGTCGGCGAGACATAGAGGAGTTGCTTCAGCCGCCGACCCCAGGAGCCGCGCCCAGCCGCCGAGGGCGCTGCCGCAGCGGGCGTAGCGCGAGCCGCAGATCTGCCGGGCTCGAGACCGATGCTCACCATGCGCGGCTGCCTCCCCATCCCCCGGCCGAGACGTCCCGCCGGCTCGGTGCGACGGCCCGATCGAAAACCAAGCGAGCGCCCCGGCTCCGTTAGCATGATGAGCTGTCGCATGCCACTCGAGCAGCCCAGCCGCTACAGCCACGGCACGCCGATTGACCAGGCCCACCTGCAGTTGGCCCCGTAGCTCGTCGAGACGGCCTCGCGCTCGTCGGCCGCAACCGACCTGAAGTCCCTGTTGCGCCGCTGAAATCTTTCAGCCCGAGCGCTTTCCCAACGTGCCCCGGCGTCGGCTGCGTCGACGAGCGGGATCGTCGCGTGGAAATGCGACGGCAATTGGTCACACGATCAGGAAGCTTGCTTCCTTTTCCTTGACGGGCGCACTGGCCCGTGGCGCTTGTGCAGTGCACTTCGATTGCAGGTGAATGTCACTCGGAGATACCCAAGTCGGGATGGCCGCAACGGAGAACGTCAAATGCGCCGTCGGCGTCATGTCGTCCTGACTGGCGCGAGCAGCGGCCTCGGCGCGGCGTTGGCCGAATGCTACGCGGCCAGTGGCGACAGCCTGCTTTTGATGGGCCGCGACGAGGGGCGCCTCGGCGAAGTGGCCGTGCGCTGCCGCCGGCTCGGTGCCGAGGTTCACAGCGTCGCCTGCGACGTGCGCGATGCGAGCCGGATGGAATGGGCGCTCGGCGAGGCGGACGCGAGGCTCTCCGTCACGCACGTCGTCGCCAACGCCGGTTTCGGCGGCGCGGCAGCGCTAACGGGTGTCGCAGGCGAGCACCCCGACGCCGCACGGCAGGCATTCGATGTCAACCTGATCGGCGTCGTCAACACGATCGCTCCCCTGTTGCCGTCGCTCGTTGCGCGGCGCAGCGGACGCGTTGCCATCATCGGCTCGCTGGCTGGCTACTCCGGAATGCCGCAAGCACCTGCCTACTGCGCCTCCAAGGCCGCCGTGCGCACCTACGGCCAGGGCCTGCGCCGATTGCTGGCACCGGCGGGCGTCGGCGTCACCGTCGTCTCGCCCGGTTTCATCGATACCCCTATGAGCGCCTCGGTCGGCATCGCTCGTCCGTTTCTGGTAACGGCCGACAAGGCGGCGGCGCGCATTGTCGATGCCGTCGAGCGCGGACGGGCGGAGCTCGCCTTCCCGTGGCCTCTTGCCCTCGCTGCCCGTATCGACCGGTGGCTTCCGGCCGGCATCAGCGACCGGCTTGTCGCGGCGCTCTCGCCTCAGGTCCGCCCCCGATGACGCCAGCCGGCCGAGCGATCGTCGTCAGGCCCGTCGAGGGCAAGAAGGACCGGGCCGCATGGCTCGCGCTGCCCGGTCGGCTGATGCGTGGCGACCCGGCCTGGATCGAGCCGCTGGACCTGCAGGAAAGAAGGCGCATCTCCAGATCGGGCAATCCGTTCTTTTCCTTCGGCGAGGCGGTGCTTCTTCTTGCGTGGCGTGGCGATCAGGCCATCGGACGCATCTCGGCGCAGATCAACAGGCGGCACCTCGAGCGCCATGACGACGCCACGGGCCACTTCGGCTTCTTTGCGTGCGAGTACGATCCAGAGGCCGCCGAGGCACTGGTCGACGCTGCCGCGCAGTGGCTTCGGAGCCGCGGAATGCGCCGCATGGTCGGCCCGCTCAGCTTCACGATCAACGAGGAGGTTGGCCTGCTCGTCGATGGCTTCGACACGCAACCGGCGATCCTCATGGGTCATGCGAGGCCGTGGACCGGAAGGCTGCTCGAGATGGCAGGGCTCGCCAAGGAGATCGACACCTACGCATACCGCATGGTGCCGTCTGCCGTGCCCCCGATCATCCAGCGCCTCGCGCAGAAGGCCGAGCAGTCGGGACGGGTGGCGGTCAGGCCGTTCGTCATGCGCAACTACCGCGCCGAGGTCGAGGTCCTGATCGACATCTTCAACGATGCCTGGGCGAGCAATTGGGGCTTCGTTCCCTTCTCGCAGGCCGAGATCGACGCGCTCGTCGCAGAGACGCGGCACCTGATCAGGGGCAAGTACGGACGCCTGCTGCTGCTCGACGGCGAGCCGGCCGGCGTGATGCTGGCGCTGCCCGACGTCAACGAGGCGACGAAGGATTTCGGCGGGCGGCTCCTTCCATTCAATTGGGCGCGCCTCGTCGCCACCACCTGGGGCGAGCGTTGGCGAGCGGCCCGCGTCCCGTTGCTGGGATTGAGAAAGCGCTTCCAGCGGACAGCGCTCGCACCGGCCATGCTGGCGCTGCTGATTGCGGAGTTCATGCGCGAATCACGCAACTATCCGCTCGAATGGGCAGAGTTCTCGTGGGTGCTCGAGACCAACACGGCGATGACCTCGCTCGCCGAGATTGCGACCGGACCGCCGGCGAAGACGTACCGGGTCTATTCCAAAGCCTTGTGATCGAGGCGCGCAGCAGAGCCACCCGGCCGGCGGACGTGCGATATGGCTCGGCCGACATGGACCAGCCGAGGTCGGAGCGGATAGAGTTCAGCCATGACGATCTGGCAGACGATCTCGAACGTTGCGTCGGCGGCGGTTCGCCACGACGCGATCGCACCGTTGCTGCGCGCCATAGGCGTCGAGGCGGGCGAGCCGTCGCCTCTTTCGGGCGCAGCCTTCACGATGGCCATCATCGCACTGTCGGCCAAGATGGCGAAGTCGGACGGGCTGGTCACCAGCGAGGAGGTGGCTGCGTTCCGGAGGGTGTGCTCGTTCCCGGACAGCGAGGCGCGCAACGTTGAGCGCGTGTTCAACCTGGCAAAGCAGGACGTCGCCGGCTACGAGGGCTATGCGCGCCAGATCGGCCGGCTGCTCGCGGATCAGCCGGAGCTGCGGAGAGATGTCCTGGAGGCCCTGTTCGTGATCGCGGCTGCCGATGGCGTTCTGCACGAGGCCGAGGACGCCTACCTGTCCGACGTCGCCCGCTTCATGGGCATCGGCGATGCCGAGCTCGGCTGGGTCAGGTCGCTGTTCGTAACGGCGAGCGCCGATCCCTTCACGACGCTCGGTCTTACGCCCATGGCGAGCGATGCCGCGATCAAGGCACGTCACCGCCAACTTGTCGTCGAGCACCACCCGGACCGGCTCATGGGCCGCGGCGTGCCGGCGGAGTTCGTGAGCCTTGCCGAGCGCAAGCTCGCCGCGATCAATGCCGCGTTCGACAAGCTCGCAAAGGAGAGAGGCCTGTGAGGCTCGTGGCGGACTCCGCGCTCGTCGACCGGCTTCACCCGTCGCCATGCCACGAGCCGCGCCGGGGCACCGGCCGGCCGGACATGCTGCTTCTCCACTACACCGGCATGGCCTCGTGCGAGCGCGCCATCGACTGGCTGTCGCGGCCGGAGGCGAAGGTGTCCTGCCACTACGTGATCGACGTCGACGGACGCATCACCCAGATGGTGGCCGAAAGCCGCCGGGCCTGGCATGCCGGTGTCTCGGCGTGGGCTGGCGAAACGGACGTCAACTCGTGCTCGATCGGCTTCGAGATCCACA
>JBFWQN010000042.1:0-17836 GCA_050249405.1 Hyphomicrobiaceae bacterium
GAGATGCCCTTGACACCCGCCGGCGCCCCCTCGATGCGGGCCAGCATCAGGTGCACGATGTTCTCGCCCAGGTCGTGCTCGGCGCCCGAGATCCACATCTTGGTGCCGCGGAGCGCATAGCGGCCGTCGGGCAGCGGGCGGGCGGTGGTCCGGATGTCGCCGAGCGAGGAGCCGGCCTGCGGCTCGGAGAGCGCCATCGTGCCGTGGAAGCGCCCCTCGAGCATCGGGGCCATGTAGCGCGCCTTCTGCGCGGGTGTGGCGTGGTGCGAGAGCAGCTCGGCGGCGCTCGCCGTCAGCATGGCGTAGTTGGCGATCGAGATGTTGGCCGCCTGGAACTCGAGGAAGGCGGCGTTGGCGACGGTGCGAGGAAGGCCGAGGCCGCCGTCCTCCGCCGCCGCGGCCATGGCGGTGAAGCCCGCCGCATGGAACGACGCGAGCGCCGCTGCGATCTCCGCCGGCAGCACGACGCGGCCGTTCTCCATGCGCGGCTCGTTGTCGTCGAGCAGCCGGTAGCTCGGCAGGAAAGCGTCGGTCGCGATGTCGTGCGCGGTTTCCAGCATGGCCTCGGCCGTGGCGCGATCATGCGCGGCGAACGCGGGCAACCGGAGCAGCGACTCGCCATCGAGCATGTGCCAGAGGACGAAATCGCGGTGCCACGCATCGATCAGGGATACGGTCATCGCTGACTCCTCCGCTTGCGGCTGACTGGCTGCCGATTCATGGGTATGCGATGGGTATGGCTCGAGTGGATTTGCCCGCGTCCATACCCCGGAGGCAATAGCATGACGTGGAGTTGGCGTGGCGGCCTGGTGGCGGTCGCCTTGATTCTCGGCCTCTCGGCGCTGGGGACGCTGGCGGCGGCGCCGCTCGGCTGGCGCTCGGGCTGGTGGCACTACGGCGACGCGTTCCGGACGCTCATGCCGCGGGCCGCGTGGCTCGGCCTATCGGCCATGGCCGTGTCGGTGCTGGCGATCGTGGTGGCCCGGAGCGTGCGCCTGCGGATGCTCGCGGCGGTCGGGCTCGCCGCGGGTGCGGTCGCCGCCTACATGCCTTGGCAGGCATCGAGCCTCCGCGGTGTCTATCCGGGCATCAACGACATCTCGACCGATCTCGCCGATCCGCCGGCGTTCGTGGCGACCCTGCCGGCGAGGCGGGCCGACGGCGGCTCGACCGGGGTCTGGCGGCCCGAGACGGCGGCCGTGCAGCGGTCGGCCTATGCGGACATTGCGCCATTGCGCACGTCGCTGGCCGTACCGGAGGCCTTTGCGGGGGCCGTCGAGGTGGCGGCGGCCATGCCGCGGTGGCGCATCACCGCGCGCGATGCCGCTGCTGGGCGGATCGAGGCGTCCGAGGCGAGCCGCTGGTTCGGCTTCACCGACGACGTGGTCGTCCGCGTGGCCCCGGACGGCACCGGCAGCCGCATCGACGTGCGCTCGGCGAGCCGCCACGGCCGCGGCGACTTCGGCGTCAACGCGCGGCGGGTGCGGGCCTATCTGGCAGCGCTGCGGGTGCGCATGGAGAGGCGATCGTGAGAGGGGAGGGGGGGCTGCTTTGCGGAGAAAGAAAGCCGACTTCGACGCCACCCGCAAGTGCGTCATCCCGGATGAAGCTAGTGATGTCGTCCTACCAACCGCCACCGACGGAAGAGAACGGAAGCGAACCGGCGCCTCCACAGACACGCGCGGTGCAGCCTGTGGCGTGCATCACAGACTTTGCCCCGATCTGGTATTGCAGATCGGCTCGGCTCGCACGACGTTGACGTCGGTCCCTATGGCTGCGATCATCCCGTTACATGGGATGCTGCTGTCGAGATCAATAGGTTGACATCGTAGGCACGCGCTCCGCAAGAGGTGCAGTTAAGCAGTAGACCCCAAGCACCTGTCGGAGCGGTGAGGCGACGACTTCCAGGATCAGGGCGACTCGCACATTCTCAGAGGACGCAGCAGATCGATGACGACTACTAGGATCCCTTCGCCAGACGACCGCATCCAGAAGCAGGTGATCATATTGCTGCATGGTATTAGGGACCATGCTCTCTGGCAATCAGAGCTCCGACACGAGTTGGGAAACCACTTCATTGTCGAGCTTACAAATTATGGAAGGCTCGATTTGTTGCGCTTCCTGCTCCCTATTCCTTTATTTAGAAATCAAGTAGTGGAGAAAATTTCTCGACAAGTACGAGCGATATGCCATCTGCACCAAGGCGCTGAATTTTCCTTCGTTGCGCATAGCTTTGGGACGTTTGTTCTTGCGCACGTATTGATGACCGAACCTACGCTCAAAGCGCGCCGAATAATTTTATGTGGCAGCGTTCTGCCCTATGATTACCCGTTCGAGAGGTTCGAGAGCCGATTTACGCCACCTATTTTGAACGAAGTGGGAACGAGCGATGCTTGGCCGGCAGTGGCAGAAAGTATTACTTTTGGCTACGGTTCGGCCGGTACTTATGGTTTTAGAAGGCCCTACGTCCGAGATAGATGGCATGCTGGTGCGGGGCATGGAACGTTTTTGTCTGCGGATTTCTGCAAGAAATATTGGGTACCATTTTTGGCTGATGGCTCAATCGTTGAGCCTGAAACGCCGCCGAATTCGCCACTGCTTTGGGTGCGACTGATAGGGATAATTAAAATAAAATACGCTCTCTTGGCGGCATTGGTGTTTGCTTCTTTGAATATGGGTTTTCATGATGTTAACCGAGGAGGCCCGGGGCTAACGGAACACTTTGCAACTGCGCCTCTGGCCGACAAAACTCGCACGGTTGCGCCCATCACGGAGCGACCACGACCAAAAGTATTGACCGGAGAAGGCCCTCGACGAGTTGAGCACTCTGCCACTGCATCGCAGGCTGATGAAATTCGCTCGGGCACGCCCGTCACAGAGCGACCACTAATAAAAGACCAAACAGACAAAGCCGTTGTGACTGAGGCCACCGATAAACCGCTCACCCAGCGTCTTAATCTCCTCGTCATGACAGAGGATGCCGACACCGCGACCATTCCGAGATATAATCGTATTTTCAATCAAGTCATCGCGGCGTTGTCCGAGGAGCTCAACACGCGCGGGTATGATATCGTTGATGAAACAGCGGCCAGCATGGATTTTGCGCAGCGCGGCCGCCTGCGCCGCAGCGACGCCGAGCTTTACGAAGTAGCACGCACGATCACACGAACGCCGATCGATGCCGTCGTTGTTTTCCAGATTTTCGCCAGCGCCAGGCAATCAACCGGTACGCCTGATCTTCGGCCAGAGATTAGAATTCCTGGCCGCGTAGTGAATGTTCGCAACGGCAAGCTAATGGGCGCGTTTGAGGTCTCAGGGCGCGACTTGGCACCATTGCCATTTAAATGCGATAGGGAGTGTGTGCTAGAGGAATTTGGCCAGCACGCTCGTGTTTTAGCGCGAGATATGGGCGCCGCGATTGCTGACAAGTTAGCAGCGCTGCAGCCAAGTGAGCGCCCCGCGCTCGGTTCTGGTGTTTCGCCAAAAGAAAAAGTCGCCGACACTTCGGCGCTTCATCCTCGATCGGCTAGCTGCAATGGAAAATCGGAAGCCTATGCGCTGACATTTGACGGGTTCGCCCCAAGAGAAGTGACACTTTTTGAAGAGTATTTCACTTCGTTCTCCAATTTTTGCTCGGTGCGCCTTACCCGCTCGGGTCCAACTAGCGCAGAATATTGGTACGAGACCAGTGGTGACGCTACCCGTTTAAATAGAAATCTACGACTTGCATGTGATCAAATGTCGCTTTCCTGTCAACTTTCATTTTCCGACAATACATTGCGTATAGTCAAAATTTCGACGAGGTGATGAGTTGTTGCATTTTCGGTTAGCAGGCTGTCGGATTTCTCGGCATGACCACCTTAAGAGAGAACATAAAGCGATCAATTCCTCGGCAAATTCTGGTTACAGATGACGCGAGACCGGTATGAAATTAACCGATAGCCGACTTCCGATCCTACAGCAGGGCGGCTTGCGGTTGCGTGCAATCTCACGGGCTCTATCGTAACGGGCGGACCTCCGTCGTCTTCGAAATGATCCACTGTGAAGTGGTTCGCTTGAACGCCCAGCCGGCTGACTGCCGTTCCTGTATGAACGTCCATCAATGTGCGGTATCGGGGAGGCGCATCCCCCCGAACGGGTGCGGGGGCCTTGGCCCGCTCGTGCCGGGCGGGCGAGCCACGGCAATGCGACACCGCGCGCCCGCCCCGTGGCACGTCTCACCGCATCACCGGTATCGAGAACTCGGTGCCTTCCTTGACGCCCGACGGCCAGCGGCTCGTGACGGTTTTCGTGCGGGTGTAGAAGCGCACGGAATCCGGGCCGTGCTGGTTGAGATCGCCGAAGGCCGAGCGCTTCCAGCCGCCGAAGGTGTAGTAGGCGAGCGGCACGGGGATGGGCACGTTCACGCCGACCATGCCGATGTTGATTTTCGCCACGAAGTCGCGGGCCGTATCGCCGTCGCGCGTGAAGATGGCGACGCCGTTGCCGTACTCGTGCTTCATCGGCAGCTCCAGCGCCTCGGCGTAGTCCTTGGCACGGACGACGGAGAGGACGGGGCCGAAGAGCTCCTCCTTGTAGATGCGCATCTCCGGCGTCACGTCGTCGAACAGGCAGCCGCCCATGTAGAAGCCCTGCTCGTAGCCCTGCATCCTGAAGCCGCGGCCGTCGACCTTGAGCTTGGCCCCTTCCTGCACGCCGGTCTCGACGTAGGCCTTGACCTTGTCGAGATGGGCCTTGGTGACGAGGGGGCCCATGTCGGCGTCGAGGCTGGTGGACGGGCCGATCTTCAGGCCTTCGATGCGCGGAATGAGCTTGGCGACCAGTGCATCGGCCGTCTTCTGGCCCACGGGAACCGCCACCGACACGGCCATGCACCGCTCGCCGGCCGAGCCGTAGCCGGCGCCGATCAGGGCGTCGGCGGCCTGGTCGAGGTCGGCGTCGGGCATGACGATCATGTGGTTCTTGGCGCCGCCGAAGCAGGCGACGCGCTTGCCGCTCGCCGCACCGCGCGCATAGACGTAGGCCGCGATGGGCGTCGAGCCGACGAAGCCGACCGCCTGGATGTCCTCGTCGTCGAGGATGGCGTCGACGGCCTCCTTGTCGCCGTTGACGACGTTGAGGATGCCGGGCGGCAGGCCGGCCTCGATCATCAGCTCGGCGAGCATCAGCGGCACGCCCGGATCGCGCTCCGAGGGCTTGAGGATGAAGGCGTTGCCGCAGGCGATGGCGGGCGCGAACTTCCACATCGGGATCATGGCCGGGAAGTTGAACGGCGTAATCCCGGCGACCACGCCCAGGGCCTGGCGCATGGAGTAGACGTCGATGCCGGGGCCGGCGCCCTCGGTGTACTCGCCCTTCAGGAGGTGCGGGATGCCGGTCGCGAACTCGGCCACCTCCAGGCCGCGCTGGATGTCGCCCTTGGCGTCAGCGATCACCTTGCCGTGCTCGCGGGCCAGCTTGTCGGCGAGCTTGTCCATGTCGCGGTTGAGGAGGTCGACGAACTTGGCCATCACGCGGGCGCGGCGCTGGGGATTGAGGGCCGCCCACGACGGCTGCGCGGCCCTGGCGTTCTCGACGGCGGCACGGACCTCGGCCTTGGAGGCGAGCGGCACGCGGCCCGCGACCTCGCCGGTCATCGGCCAGAAGACATCGGCGAAGCGGCCCGAGGTGCCCTTGACCCGCTTGCCGCCGATGAAATGGAAAAGCTCCTCGGCCATGTCCGCCCTCGTTCTGATGATTTGCGCTTTCCCGCGATCCTAAGTGCGAGGCGCGGCCAAATCCAGCCGAACCCGATCGTTCGCGCAGGCTTCCTGGCTCGGTCCTTGCTTCGGCCGAGCTGAACCAGGAGGCCACTGCCATGTCCCTGCAACCCGATCGCCGCACGCTCGTGGCGCTGCTCGCAAGCGCGGGGTCGCTCGTTCCTGCGGCGGCGATGGCCGCACCGCGCCAGAGGTCTGCCGGGCCGCTCAAGACTGCGGCTGCTCACGAGCTGGGCCTCGTGCCGGATGCGGCGGCCGATCAGTCCGCGGTGCTCCAGGCGGCGGTCGACCAGGCTGCGCTCAGGGGCGTCGTGCTGGCGCTGGCGCCGGGCCGCTACCGCGTGCGCGGGGTGGAGCTGCGTGCCGGAAGCCATGTCGTGGGCAGCCCGAGAACCGTGATCTCGGCATCGGGCGGCCCGGCGCTCGTCGGGAACGGGGCCAACGGCGTCCGCCTCGAGAAGCTCCGCATCGAGGGACCCGGCGCGACCGGGTCGCCAGGGGCGGGGGGCCTCGTCGAGCTCACGGGCTCGGAGCATATCGGGCTTCACGACGTGAGCCTCGCCGATGCCTCCGGCGACGGCTTTCTCATCACCAGATGCTCGGGCCGGGTCGATGGCTGCCGAATCGAGCGCGTGCGGAGCGCCGGGCTGAAGTCGGTCGATGCGGCCGGTCTCGCGATCCAGGGCAACACGGTGGCCGACTGCGGCGACAACGGCATTATCGTCTGGCGGACGGAGGTGGGGGAGGACGGCACGATCGTCGCCGACAACCGCATCGAGCGGATCGGGGCGGCGTCCGGCGGCTCGGGCCAGAACGGCAACGGCGTCAACGTGTTCCGGGCGGGCGGTGTGCGCGTCGCGGGCAACCGCATCACGGACTGCGCCTACTCGGCCGTGCGGGCCAACGCGGCCTCGAACGTGCAGATCACGGCCAACACGGTGGCCCGCATCGGCGAGGTGGCGCTCTATGCCGAGTTCGGCTTCGAGGGGGCGCTCATCGCGCAGAACGTGGTGGACGGCGCGGCGGCGGGCATTGCGGTGACGAATTTCAACGAGGGCGGCCGGCTGGCGGTCGTGCAGGGCAACCTCGTGCGCAACCTGAAGCGGCGCGAGCACGAGCCGGTCGACAAGCGTGGCGAGGGCATCTCGGTCGAGGCCGACGCCGCCGTCTCGGGCAACACCATCGAGGGCGCGCCGACGGCGGGCATCGTGATCGGCTGGGGCCGCTACATGCGCAACGTGGCGGCCACCGGCAACGTGATTCGCGCCTGCAGGGTGGGAGTCATGATCACCCGCGATCCGGCGGCAGGCACCTGCCTCGTCGCGCAGAACGTGATCGCGGGCGCTCGCGACGGAGCCGTGCGGCTGATGGAGCTGGGCCGGCTCACAGGCGAGGACCTCGCACGCGCAGGATCGCGCTCGGAGCGCCTCGTCGTGGCGGGTAACGCGGTGGCCTGACCTTCTTTTCCTCGGGGCTTGCCTTTCGGTCGCGCTATGGTGCGCGCAAGCGTCGATGGACAGGCACATGCGGCTCAAGTCGGAATTGTGGGTGAAGGCTTACCTGCGGCGCGCGGAGATCGCGGGCTCGCCGGGGGCCGTCGTGCGCCGCGGCGATACGGACGCGGGCGTCATCCTCATCAAGGTCGCACGGCTCGACGGCACGGCCGATCTCTACGGGCCGGCGCCTGCCGGGCTCGCCTCCGACGACGGCGAGCGCCGCTGGACGCTGATCGCGGAGCGCATGCCGGAAGGTGATGCGGACGCGCGGCTCGCGGCCGAGCGGCGGCTCGACTCCGACGCATGGATCGTCGAGATCGAGGACCGGGCGGGGCGAAACCACCTCGAAGGGTGGCTGTCCGAGGCCTGATCAGTTGCCAGCCGGACACGCTGTAAATGCAAGCAGTGCCGACTTAAAGGTTCATTAACCGGCTCAGCCCCCAAATCATTGTATCGAGCCAGCAGGCGGTGAATCGGCCCGCAGCCGGGGCACCCCATTGGCAGTGAGATCGCCAACGGGCAGGAGGGTCCCATGGCAACCATTCTCGAATTTCGACCATCGTGCGAGGGGCCGGCGACGCGTCCCCGGTCGCAGAGGAGGCGGTCGCGCTCGGCCGAGATCGTGATTTTCCCGGGGGTACGCTACGAGCGCTGGGCGGAGCCGGAAAAAAAGCCGGATGGCAAGAAGCCGAAAGCGCGAGACGTGCTCAAGCTCGTCGAATAGGCCGCTCGATTCGTCACAACGTTCCGAAGTTGGTCGGGACGAGTCGCACCTCGCGCTGCTATGGATCGGGCAGCGATGACGAGGCGCGTGACGGCCGATGCACAGTCGCAATCCCTCTTTCCTCCCGGCACAGCTCGCCTGGGCCGCCACGTACGTGCTCCTTCAGCTGTCGATGCTGGCTGCGCCGCACGCTGCTGTCCGCGCCGAGACCGTCGACCTCGCACTGGTGCTGGCCGTCGATGCATCCGGTAGCGTGAACGAGACGCGATTCGAGCTGCAAAAGCAGGGCTATGCCCAAGCCTTCCGCCACCCGCAGGTGCTCCGCGCCATCCAGTCGGGTGCCCATGGCCGGATCGCCGTCACAATGCTGCAGTGGACGGGACCAGCCCTGCAAATGCAGGTGACGCCGTGGATGGTGATCCACGACACGGCGAGCATGAGCGCTTTCGCCGAGGCCATCGACGCGGCGCCGCGCCGGCTGTTCAGCGGCGGCACATCCATCAGCGGGGCCATCGACTTCAGCGCGAGGGTGCTCGCGGACAGCCCGCATGCCGCGACGCGGCGCGTGATCGACGTGTCGGGCGACGGTGGCAACAACCGAGGCCGTCCGGCGAGCGCGGCACGGGACGAGGCGGTCGCGGCGGGGATCGTGATCAACGGCCTGCCCATCCTCGAGATCGATCCGACGCTGGACGACCACTACCTGCGCAACGTGATCGGCGGGCCCAACTCGTTCATGGTTCCGGCGCAGTCCTTCGCGGAGTTCGCCGACGCCATCCTGAAGAAGCTCATCATCGAGATTGCGGGAGCGGCCGGCCGGACGCTACGGATGGAGACGGGCCCGCCAGGGGCAGCCAGCCGCCGGGAGGCATGCGCACGATGCTGAAAGTTCGTCTCATCCCTTGCCTCGACGTGAAGGACGGGCGGGTGGTCAAGGGCGTGAGCTTCGTCGATCTGATCGATGCGGGCGATCCCGTCGCGGCAGCCACCGCCTACGACGCCGCGGGCGCGGACGAGCTGTGTTTTCTCGACATCACGGCAAGCCACGAGAACCGGGACACCATCTTCCACATCGTCGAGCAGACGGCCGAGCGCTGCTTCATGCCGCTCACCGTCGGCGGAGGCGTGCGCTCGGTGGAGGATGTCCGCAAGCTGCTGAAGGCCGGTGCGGACAAGGTATCGATCAACACGGCGGCGGTCGAGCGGCGGGAGCTCGTGCGCGAGGGCGCCGAGAAGTTCGGCGCCCAGTGCATCGTCGTGGCGATCGATGCCAAGCGCCGCCAAACACCCGACACGGAGGGCGGGGCCAGCGCCTGGGAGGTGTTCACGCACGGCGGGCGCAAGGCGACCGGCCTCGATGCCGTCGCCTACGCGCGCGAGGTGGTGGCACTGGGCGCTGGCGAGATCCTGCTCACGTCCATGGACCGCGACGGCACCAAGGCGGGCTTCGACATCGCGCTCACGCGGGCGGTCGCCGATGCCGTATCGGTGCCGGTGATCGCCTCGGGGGGCGTCGGCACGCTGGACCACCTCGTCGAGGGGGTTCGCGACGGGCATGCGAGCGCCGTTCTCGCGGCCTCCATCTTCCATTTCGGCACCTACTCGATCGGCGAGGCGAAGCGGCACATGGCCTCCGCCGGTCTCGCCATGCGGCTCGACCCCTGAGCGGCGCAGGCGGTGGCGAAGCGAGCAGCCAGCTCACGTTCCGTTGAACGACGATTGATTGGCGAAGCCGGCGCCGGGGATGAAATACTAAGCGGGCCGCGACGCTTTGCGACGCGACACGCAGAATGATGGGGCGGCTGCGAGCGCGGCCGGCTCTGCCTCGACTTATCGCAAAGTACAAAAGGGGTTAGCCAGATGATCTCACGCCGCTCAATGCTCGCCGCCGCAGCCGGCTTTACATTCCTCGTCGCCGGGATGCCGGCACTCGCCGCCGAGAAATATTCGTCTGCCGCCGTCGAGGCCGCGCAGAAGGCCGGCAAGTCGGTCCTGGTGGAAATTTCGGCGCCCTGGTGTCCGACCTGCAAGGCGCAGCGACCGATCATCGACAACCTGGCCGGCTCGGACAAATACAAGGGGTTCTCGTATTTCACCGTGGACTTCGACACGCAGAAGGACGTCGTGAAGAAGTTGAATGCTCGCAGCCAGAGCACGCTCATCGTGTACAAGGGCGAGGCAGAGGTCGGCCGCTCGGTCGGCGACACCGACCCGGCCAAGATAGAAGGCCTGCTGGCCAAGGCGCTCTGAGGGGACGGCTCGATGTCGGCAGCGACGCTCGGTCTTGCTTTGCTCGCGGGCATCCTCTCGGTGCTCTCGCCGTGCGTGCTGCCGCTGCTGCCGATCGTGCTCGGGACGGCGGCGAGCGAGCACAAGCTCGGACCGGCCGCGCTGGCACTCGGGCTTGCGCTCAGCTTCGTCGTCATCGGGCTGTTCGTGGCGACCGTCGGCTTCGCCATCGGACTCGATACGGACGTGTTCCGAACTCTGGCCGGCGCGATCCTGGTCGGCATCGGGGCCATCCTGGTCGTGCCACGGCTGCAAGAGGCGGTGGCGACGGCGGCAAGCCCCGTATCCTCCTGGGCCTCGAGCCGCTTCGGCGGCGGCGAGGCGGCGGGGCTTTCGGGGCAATTCGGTGTCGGCGTCCTTCTCGGCGCCGTTTGGAGCCCATGCGTCGGGCCTACGCTGGGCGCGGCCGCCGTGCTCGCATCACAGGGCAAGGATCTCGGTCAGGTGACGGCGACGATGCTGGCGTTCGGCATCGGAGCGGCGCTGCCACTGCTTGCGCTGGGCACGCTCTCCCGCCAGATGATGCTCAAGCTGCGCGGCCGCATGATGAGCGCCGGAGGGCCGCTGAAGGCCGCCCTCGGCGTGTTGCTGGTGGTGGTCGGGCTGCTCGTGCTCACGGGCCTCGACAAGCGGGCCGAGGCCGCACTGGTGGCCGCCTCGCCGGACTGGCTGACGCGGCTGACGACGCGCTTTTGAGAGCGGACAAGGAGCCTACTTCACCCCGCGCCGCTTCTCGGGATGCATCACCTTGCCGAGAATGTGCTCGTCGCGGCCGATGACGTGGGCCGTCGAGCCGACGATGAGCGGGTCGGGTATGCGGGCTACGGCGCGGTCCTTGTCGGGATAGTCGAGGCCGGCGAGGAAGTGCAGCATCGCGTTGAGACGCGCCCGCTTCTTGTCATCGGACTTGATGATGGTCCAGGGAGCGTCGGCGGTGTCGGTGTAAAAAAACATCGCTTCCTTGGCCTCGGTATAATCGTCCCACTTGTCGAGGGAGGCGAGGTCGATCGGCGACAGCTTCCATTGCTTCAGGGGATCAGTCTTGCGCGCCTCGAAGCGCCGACGCTGCTCCTCGCGCGTCACCGAGAACCAGTACTTGTAAAGACGGACGCCGGAGCGGACGAGCATGCGCTCGAGGTCGGGGCACTGGCGCATGAACTCGAGATAGTCGTTGGGCTTGCAGAAGCCCATGACGCGCTCGACGCCAGCGCGGTTGTACCAGGAGCGGTCGAACAGCACGATCTCGCCAGCCGCCGGAAGATGCTCGATGTAGCGCTGGAAATACCACTGCGACTGCTCACGCTCGGACGGCTTCTCGAGCGCCACGACCCGGGCGCCGCGCGGGTTCAGGTGCTCCATGAAGCGCTTGATGGTGCCACCCTTGCCGGCGGCGTCGCGACCCTCGAACAGGACGACGATCCGCTCGCCACTGACCTTGATCCAACGCTGGGCCTTCAGGAGCTCCACCTGCAGGAGCGCCATGTGGCTCTCGTAGTCCTTGGTGCGCAGGGGGGTCTGGTAGGGATACTCGCCTGTCTCGAAGGCGCGGCGGATGGCGTCGGGATCGCGCCGGCGCTGGGCCAAGGAGCGGCCTTCGACCGGCACTTCGACAGGGGCCGTCGTCAGGTTGCCCGGCATCTCGGCGGTCTCAACAACGGGCTCCGGCGGCGCAGGAGGCTGTGTCGCCTCCGCCTCCACGGCGAGGATTGCAACGCCGTCGGCCTGAGCTTCGGCCCGGGCCACTGGCTTACGGTTCTGGGCCATCCCCTATCGATCCTCCTCAAAGACGAAGTGCAAGCCGCGCCCATGCCGATATGGCGGCGGGCGGCCGTCAATAGCTCGGCTGAATGATGAGGGGCCGTCGGAGCGAAGGGCTTTGATGCAGATCAATCGGCATTCGGGGATGCAGGGCGGTCCCAAAGCGGGTCTGCAGGGAACTCGTCGCAGCCGGTGGACGTTGGCCAATCGTCAATACGGATGATCGGAGCGCTCGGGTCGCAAGTGTGGGTCGCAGTCGCTTCGGCAGAAAGGAGCGTAATGCGACTTCAAGCACTCTCGATCGGCCGCGCCTCGGTGAGCGTTGCACTATCGGCGCTGATTGCGGGCACTCTCGCGATTTCGAGCGGACCGGCTTCAGCGGCACCCGTCTCGCCAGCACATTCGCTGTCCGCAGTGCACGTTCAGGATGGAGCCGGGGTAACGCAGGTCCAGCACCGCGGGCGGCACTGGGGCGGGCGCGGTTATCGACATCGCGGATGGAGCGGAAACCGGTGGGGCTATCGCCACCGATATGGTCATCGCTATGGTCATCGCCGCTACTATGGATACGGCCCAGCGGCCGGCATTGCTGGACTGATCATCGGCGGCGCGATCGCCGCATCGCAGAGCGGCTATAGAGATCGCTGGGAGCGCTGCGACGACCGGTACAAGTCGTTCCGGTGGAGCGATGGGACCTTCCAGCCCTATGGCGGCGGGTCAAGGCAACTCTGCCCCTATCTCCGTCGCGATTGACGGGGAGCGCCCGGCTCCGCCTTGGAGCGGAGTCCGGGCGATTCAGGGCGGTCAGTGAATGTCGTCCTGCTCCTCGAAGGCGCGCTTCAAATCGGCGACGGTGAAGCCCGGCTTCCTCGCCTTGTCGAGGATGGCAGCCTCCTTGCGGGTGAGGAGATCGCAGGCCGCCGGAATCTTCTCGGCCGCTGCGTGTGGAATGACGACCGCGCCATGGCGGTCGGCGTGGATCAGATCGCCGGATCTCACGAGCATGCCGTGAATGCGAATCTCCTGGCCGAAGCCGGCAAGGTGCGTGAAGCCGTGGCTCGGCGCGATCGATCCGGCCAGCGCTTGGAAGCCGGGCGCCCAAGCCGGGATGTCGCGGATGCAGCCGTCGGTGACGACGCCGAGGCTGCCGAGCGCCTTGTGAACGGTCGACTGCACCTCACCCCAGAAAGCCCCGAAGCCGACGTCGTGGCCGTCGAGATCCTGGATGCAAGTGATGGTGGGGCCGGGCTTCGAGGCGATGTACTCGTAGTAGGCGAGGCGCTGGTCCCGCGCCGGCTTGCCAGTCAACTCGTGCGCATGGGTGGCGCGAACGGTCGCGGTCCGGGCATAGCCCACGATCGGCGGCAGATCGGGGAACGGGCAGACGAGCGGCTTCATGGTGAAGCCCGTGAGGCGCCGCTCCGGCGTCACGATCTCCAGCGCATTGCAGATTGTGGGCGTGTCGAACTCGGCGAGCTTCCTGAGAAGATCGGCGGAGTGTGGGGCAGCGGTCATGGGGCGTTCCTCGGCTCTCTCGATGCGCGCGACTGTAGCGGCAGGTCGGCATGCCGTCAGCAAAGAGAGAGAAAGGCAGTGGGCCGCCTGCCTGCCACGCCTCTCAGCCGGCAGTCCTCTTCCGGCGCGACGGCGCGGTCGGTGCCTCGGGCGCGGTGCCGGCCGACTGGGCTTTCTGGCCATAGCCGGAGAACAGCTCGAGGACGCGTTCCATCTCCGCGTCGGCCAGGAGCTTCGGCCTGCCGATGGCGAGCACCTTCCAATACTGCTCGGCGAGCACCTCAACCTCGGCTGCCAGCTCGAGCGCGGCAGCGCACGTCGCGCCGACAGCGATCTGGCCGTGATTGGCCATCAGGCAGGCGTTGCGTTTCGCAAGGCCCTTCACGACGTGCCGCGACAGGGCCTCCGTGCCGAACGTCGCGTAGGGCACGAGCGGGATGTCCTTCCCGCCGGCCACGGCGACCATGTAATGGAACGCCGGAATGGGCCGGTGGGCCGATGCGAGCACCGTCGCGTGCATGGAGTGTGTGTGCACGACGGCGCCGATGTCGGGGCGCGCCGCGTAGGCCGCGAGGTGAAAACGCCATTCGCTGGACGGCTTGCGCTGGCCGGGGGCGACGCGGCCGTCCGCGGCGACGAGAACGATGTCCGGCGGTGAAAGCTCCTCGTAGGGCATGCCGGAAGGCGTGACGAGCATGCCGTCGCCGAAACGGCGCGAGACGTTGCCGGAGCGGCCAGGTGAGAGACCCCTCCGACTCATGGCGAGCGCGGTCTCGAGCACCTCGAGGCGCGCCATCGTCTCCGCCTCCCCGGCCGATCTGTCGAGCTCGCGCTGCATGTCTGCGCTCCGGATGACGCTGCCCTCGGAAGCGATTAGGCGCTACACTGGCATGCAATCATATAACGCGCCGCTTGCGGCAAGGTCGACCCGGGAAAGGCCAATTCGTCCATGACCGATCAGAGCCAAGACAATGGCACCGCTCCGCTTGGCGGCAACAGCGCCGACACGATCCCCGTCACCGTGCTGACGGGCTTTCTCGGCTCGGGCAAGACCACCCTCCTGAAGCGCCTGCTCGCGGACCCGGCCATGGCCGGCACGGGTGTGATCATCAACGAGTTCGGCGACGTCGGCATCGACGACGCCCTGGTCGAGAAGGTCGACGACGACGCCGTGCTGCTGCCCTCGGGCTGCGTCTGCTGCGAGGTGCGCGGAGACCTGATCCAGAGCCTCGAGCGGATGCATACGCGGTCGCTGTGGGGCGATATTCCGCGTATTCATCGCGTCGTGCTCGAGACGACCGGTCTCGCCGATCCGGCGCCCATCGTGCACACGCTGATGACGGAAGAGCGGCTCTATCGGATCTTCCAGCTCGACGGTGTGGTGACGACGGTCGACGGACAGCACGGCCTTTCCCAACTCGACGAACAGTTCGAGCCGGCCAAGCAGATCGCGATCGCGGATCGCATCGTGATGACGAAGACAGATATCGCCGACCAGGCCGATGTGGCCCGTCTGGAGGGGCGCATCCGAGCGCTCAACAAGGCGGCACCGATCGCGAAGGCGGTGTTGGGGGAGGTCGCTGCCTCCGAGCTGGTAGGCCTCGGGGCGCACGAGCCGGCATTGGCGGGATCGGACGTCGAGAAGTGGCTTGCGGCTGGCCGTTTCGAGCCCAATCACGACGCGCCTGTGCACGGTCACGACCATGCGTGCGGTCCCGACTGCGGCCATGATCACCAGCATCACGGGCAACACCACGGCGCTCACGGCCATGGACATCATCACGGGCACGATCATGCGTGCGCGGGGGAGGCTTGCGATCATCCCGATCATCACCACGGCCACCTGCACGGCATAGGCTCGTTCTGCCTGACCTTTGCCGAGCCGCTGGACGGACCCGAGATGTCGAATGCGCTGAGCCTGCTCGGACAGCTCTATGGGGCGAAGCTGCTTCGGGTGAAGGGCATCCTCAATATCAAAGACCAGCCACGGCCGTTCGTCGTGCACGGGGTGCAGCACATCTTCTATCCGCCAGACACGCTGAAGAGCTGGAAGGGTGACGATCGGCGGTCGCGCATCGTGTTCATCACCAAGGACCTGCCAGAGGCAACGGTGCGGCGGCACTTCAAGCCGTTCATCGGCGAGGCTCTTTAACAATCTGACGGACAGGGGAGCGGCATGGCGGACTGGCTGATCGGCACGAGCACGGGCGGGCCGACGCCCGGTGTGAGATTGCGTGAGATGCTCGGATCGAAGCGTATCGTCCGGGCGCCCGGCGCGCACAATGCGCTGGCCGGGCTCATCGCCAAGGAAGCGGGCTTCGAGGCGCTCTACGTCTCGGGCGGGGCGGTGACGGCAAGCCTCGGGCTTCCCGACCTCGGCATGCTCACCCAGGAGGAGCTGCTGCTGGTGGTGCGCTCGCTCTCCCGCGCGACCGGTCTACCGCTGATCGTCGACGGTGACACCGGCTACGGCGAGGCGCTGAATGCGATGCGGCTCGTCAGGGAGCTCGAGACGGCCGGAGCCGCGGCGGTGCACATCGAGGATCAGGTGCTGCCGAAGAAGTGCGGGCATCTCAACGACAAAACCCTGATCACGCCCGATCAGATGGCAGCCAAGGTGGCGGCAGCGAAACGTGCGGCGCGCGATCTCGTCGTCATCGCGAGAACGGACGCGGCCGCATCGGAAGGCCTGCAAGGGGCGATCGCCCGGGGCCGCCTTTATGCGGAGGCGGGCGCCGACGTCGTGTTTCCCGACGCTCTGACGAGCCTGGAACAGTTCCGGGCGTTCGCCTCGGCGATGCCGAGGCCCGTCATGGCGAACATGACGGAGTTCGGGCGGACCCCACTCGAAAGTGCCACGGCGCTGGAGGAGGCAGGCGTGGCCATCGTCATCTGGCCGGTGTCGTCGCTACGGATCGCGGCAAAGGCGATGGAAAGGTTCTACGCGGCGCTCGCAAAGGACGACACGACGGCTCCGCAGGTCGACCGGATGTTGACGCGGAAAAGGCTTTACGAGCTGATCGGCTATCACGCATTCGAGGCACTCGACCAGTCGATCATCGCAAGCATCGCACCGGAAAAAGCCGGTGAATAAACGCGGGCGCCGGTAGCCGAACTCCATGACGCGACGCCCGAGGTCAGTGCGTTCGGACCGGCGCCTCGACCTTCAGCTCCGGACGCGGAGCTGGCATCAGGCTGATCGCGGGCGTATCCCACGTCCCGCGCATGAGCAGAACGGACTGTGCCGGAACAGAGGTCTCGCCGGCTCCGGCGGGGCCGGTCGCTATGCTCAGATCCATGAGGCGCGCCGGAATGTCGAGGCGGCCCGAGCCGACCATCACGGAAGCGCCCGTGCGGGCCTGCATCACCTCGATGGCAACGGCTCCGGCAATGACACGGAAGCGGCCATTGAGGGACTCGAGAGGCGTCGAGCCCTTGCCGGCCGCAGACCAGCCGACAACCGGGGATGCACGCGCCGCATGCACGAGAGCCTGCAGGTCGAGCCCAAGGCGCGACGGCTCTGTCAGCTCGAAGCTGCCGCGCCCGGCGAGACCAGTGAAAGCGTCGCGGATGGAGCGTCCGTTGGTGCTTCCCTCGAATGTGACATTGGCACGTCCGAGCAGAGGGTTGCGCTTCAGCGGCGCGGCCAGCAGACGGCCCGCATCGACGCCCTTGAGCTTGATCCTCACGTCGACGACCGGCTCGGGCTTGCCGAGATCGACGGCCAACTGCCCTCCTGCGGCACCACCCTCGATGTCGAGCTCCGCGATGTCCGCCTGCAGGCGCCCGTTCCGCAAAGCGATGGATACCGCAGCCTTGCCGAGCTCGAGGGCCGGCGCCCGCAGCTTGTCCGCCGACAGGCGCAGGTCGGCATCGATCAGCGACAGGACGTGCGGCGTGTCAGGCGGGAGGGCCACGCTCGCGGCGGGTCGCGCGGCGAACAGGCTGTCTGCGAAATCCAGCTCTTTGAAGCCGAGCGTGGCGTCTATCGCCAGCCGCTCGCCAGCGTGGCGGATGCTCAACGCACCCGATGCCTGATTGCCGTCGACGTCGACCGTCGTACGGGCAAACGACATCTGGCTCAGGCTCCACTCGAGCGGCCCGGTCACGACCAGGCTGCGAAGCTGCTCGCCGAAGCCGCGACCGAGGCCGATCCACGACGCGAAGCTGCGCAGGCTCTGAAGTCGGAACTGAGCCTGCCCTGCGAACGACGGAGATGCGCCGCTGCGGAACAAGCCATCGAGCGTCGCCTCCAGCACGGCGCTGCGAACCGTGAGGCGCAACGGCAGTTTCGG
>JBFWQN010000043.1:0-17535 GCA_050249405.1 Hyphomicrobiaceae bacterium
AGGTGGTGACGCACGACAGCAGCCGCAACAGCACGAGCGGGTCCACGGCGCCGACGACGGCGGCGAAAGGCAGCTACTGGACCCACAACGGCTCCCGCCTCCGGCTCGAGGCGAACGGCGCCGAGCGCCGTTTCGTCTACGATCTGCCGCGCAGGGGAATGCTGGACGCCGGCGCCAATCCGGGCGATGCGGTGTTCGAGGGACGGCGCGAAGGCGCCACGTACAGCGGCACGGCCTACGTGCTCAGCAAGGCCTGTGGACGGGTGGGCTACCAGGTGGCGGGCAATATCTCCGCCGACGAGCGCAGCGTGGTGGTCGAGGGGCAGGTGCCTCTCCACGGTCCCGGCTGCAGCGTCCGGGCGTATCGCCGCGACGTGCTCCGCTTCGATCTGCTCGAGCCCTGAGAGGCAGAGCTATCGCTCGCCGGCCTCCGCGTCGAGGGCGGCCACCGCCTCGGCGGCGAGCGTGCGCGTCACGCGGCGACGCGAGGCCAGCGCGAGGCGGTCGATGGCTCCGACCACGCGCGCCGCGCCCGCCATCGTGCGCTCCATGTTGACGACCAGCCACGCGACCACCTGCGGATCGACGATCAGCTGCCGATCGGCGAAGTGCTTGACCAGCACGGCACTGAGCAGGCCTTCGTCAGGGGCGGCGATCTCCACCACGATTGCAGCCCTGAGCCGCGAGCGTAGGTCCGGCAGCTCGACGGCGAGCTCACCGGGCGGCACCGCCGAGGTCATGAGCACGCTCACCCGGTGCTCCCGGGCGACGTTGAGGAGATGGAACAGCACGCGCTCCGAGGCGATGCCGCGATCGAGGTCCTCGACCGCCAGCGCCCGCTCGGCTTCGAGGCGACCGACATCCGCCTCCTCGAGATCACGCGCCGCGACGATCCCGCCCCCCGTTCGCGCCTGCCAGACATGGGCCAAATGACTTTTGCCAGCGCTTTCGGGCCCGACCACCAGGGCCGACGGCGCCGGCCAGTCGGGCCAGCTGTCGATCAGGGCCACAGCGGCGGCGTTCGAGGCGCCGACGAGCAGGTCCTCGGCGCCGAGCGCTGTCCGATGCCCGAGGTCGAGCACGAGTTGCTCCGGCCGATCCATGCTCAGGTCTCCGGCCTATAGGCCAAGGCCCCGGTCTGGGGCGGCGACGGCTCGCCCAGATAGAGCCGACTGGCCAGGTAGCGGTCGCGCCCGAAGCGTATGAGCACTGCCAGCGCCGCGGCGACAGGCACCGCCACCACGACGCCGAGAAAGCCGAACAGGCCGCCGAAGACGAAGAGGGCAAGCATCAGCCAGACGGGATGCAGCCCCACGCTCTGGCCGACCACCAGTGGCGACAGCAGTGCCGAATCGATGGCCATCCCGGCCGCGAAGATGCCCAGCACCCAAAGTGCCTGCGACGTGTCCGGCCAGGCCTGTGTCAGCGCGACGACCAGCGCAACGACGAGGCCCAGCGCCCAGCCGACCATCGGCACGAAGGCGAGCAGCCCCGTGCCGAGACCGATCACCAGCCCGTAGCGCAGTCCGATGGCGGTGAGGGACGCGGCATAGAGCGCGCCGAGGATCAGACAGATGGTGCCCTGTCCACGCACGAAGGCGCCGACCGCCCGGTCGACGTCGCTTGCGAGGTTGCGGATCGTGGCCGCATGCTCGCGTGGCAGCCAGCCGTCGATGCGTGCCAGCATGCCGGGCCAGTCGCGCAGCAGATAGAAGGTGACGACGGGCGTGACTAGCACCAGCGAGATCAGGTTGACGAGCGCCAGCCCACGGCTCCAGATGCCCTGGGCGACGGTGCCGATGACGCTGGCCGAGCTTTGCGCGAGCTCCGTCAGCGACTTCTCGATCCCAGCCTTCAGACCGGGGAGGCTCTGCTCGAAATGGGCCGCGGCCCACCCTTCGAGCCAGCCCCTCAAGCGATCGAGGTCGCCCGGCAGCGTCTGTGCGAGCTGGCGGAGCTGCGCGGCCGCGAGCGGGAGCAGAAAAAACAGCGCGGCGACGAGCGCCACCGCCATCAGGCCGACCACCAGCACCGCTGCGAGACTCCTGCCGACACCGAGCCGCTGCAGCCGGCGCGCGACCGGATCGAGGAAGTACGCGAGCACGGCTCCGACTGCGAACGGGAGCAGGGCATCGCGCAATACGATAACGAGGACAACGGTCACGACCAGTGCTGCGAGCCAGAGCACGGCCTGCCTCTCGGAACGCATGACGCAACCCCCTCCACATCGCGAGCACCGACCGCGCGACAAGCGACGGACAGCGGCTCAAGCATCTGTCCATTTACGACGCCGAGCCGTCCGTCGTGTGGCGTCGCGCCGGGCAGTCCCCACGATCCACAGGCGCTCACCGCCACAATCCGCTGCCGCGAACGTTGTGCCGGCCATCAAAGGCCGGGCTGGGGCGGCGACCGCTCGGGGGCGGGCTGCCGCGCCAGCCGGATGCCGACGATGATGCCCGCCATCGCCCCCAGACTCGCGCAAATGGCCAGATAGCGGAAGATGCACCGGTCGGCGAAGCACTCCGTCGAAACGATGCTGGCGAGCACGATGCTGAGCAGCCCGCCCATGACGGCGCCGCCGAGCAGCCCCAGGAAGGCGTAGGTGACGGTCTGGCCGATATTGGACGCGGGCTTCGCGACCTGCTGATCCTCGAGAGACTTGTCGTCGGCCTCGTCGAGCCAGCTCAGGTCGGGGCGCTCGCTTTTTGGTATCGAGCTACCGCTCGTCAATCGACGCGAGCCGCCTGAGCCGCCGGCCCTCGACGCTGCCGCCGGCCGCGCCCCGGACGACGAGGCGGGCTCTGCCGGCGCCAGCGATGGCCGCTGCGATCCTGACGACAGCGGCACTTGCGAGGCCGGCCGTGCACCGCCGCCTGCCACGGAGCGCGGCACCGCCGAGCGCGCGGCGGGCCGGGCCGAAAGCTGCGCCTGACGCCGGTCGTCGGCATCGCCCGGATCGGAGCGCTCGGACGGCTGGCGCGGCGGCTGCCGCAGCGGCTCGGCCTGGAAAAGCTGCTCGCGCCATTCGATGATCGACTGCGGCCGCTCCTCGACCTTCATGCGCAGGCCGCGGTCGATCGCCTCCAGGAAGCCTTGGCGATAAGGCGCCCTGGCGAGGCGGCCCAGCGGCAGAAGATCGTCGCGGGCGAGCCTTTCCGTAGCGTCGGGCGGCAGCTTGCCGGAGATCGCTCGATAGAGCGTCGCCGAAAGCGCATAGATATCCGTCCACGGGCCCTGCAGCTCGGGCTTCGACGTATATTGCTCCGGCGGCGAGTAGCCGTGCTTGACAATGGCCGACAGTGCCCGCGCGCGCCCCCGGATCGACTCGCGTGCGGAGCCGAAGTCGATCAGCACCGGCCGCCCATCCTCGCGGATCAGCAGGTTGTCCGGCGAGATGTCGCGGTGCATCATGTTATGCCGATGCACCTCCTCCAAGGCGCTGAGAAGCGAGGTGAGCAGCCGGTCCAGCTCCTCCTGGCTCGGAGGACGGCCCATGCGCTTCAGCCACTGCGTCATGTCCGAGCCGGATTCGTAGGCGAGCACGATATAGGCCGTGCCGTTCGCCTCGAAGATGCTGGTCACATCGACAATGGCCGGGTGCTTGAACCGGGCGAGCGCACGCGCCTCGGTCACGAACCGGTCGAGTCCCCACTTGTAGGTGCCGTCACTGGTCGAGCTCGGCCGCACCGAGCGTCCGTGCCGGTAGCTGAACGCATGCGGGAAGTATTCTTTGATGGCGTACTGCTTGCCGAGCCCCTCGTGCTCGGCGAGGTAGGTGATGCCGAAACCGCCCGCGCCCAGCACTTCGCGGATCACGTAGTGATCGATCCGCGTGCCGGCCGGAAGCGGGTAGCGCAGCTGGCCATCGCCGCCGCCGCCTCCCGGTGGCCTGTGCTGCTCGTCGTTCATGACACCTGTGAATCCCGCTGTCCGACCCGATCGGACGGTTACTGATTAGCTCTATTCCCGGCGATCACGAAACGGTTTCCTCTTGGTCTCTACGTCGTCTGGCGAGCGCAGAGATGTCTCGAGTCAGCGGCGGCGCTGCTGACCCACCAGTTGCGGCGTGAAATTGATGATCTGCACGCGCCTGTTCTCGGCCCCGAGCGGCTGGCGCGGATTTTTCAGCCGCGACTTGCCGAAGCCGCGCGCCAGCAGATTGTCCGGCTCGATCTTGAAGTGCTCGACCAGGAAGCCGCGGACCGCCTGTGCCCGACGCTCCGACAGAGCCAGATTGTAGGCGACGGTGCCACGGGCGTCGGTGTGGCCGGCGATGACGAACTTCTGTCCCGCGAGGCGCGGATCGGCCAGCGCCCTGCCGAGGCTCATCAGGTTCTCGGCCGCGGCTGGCGTGACCTCGCTCGAGTCGTAGGCGAACTGCACCTCGATGTCGACCGTGGGCAGGCCTTGCCGCGCGGCGATCTCCGGCGCACGAGCCATCTCGGCCTCGGTCGGCGCCAGCGGTCCGATCGGTGTCGGCACGGCTTCCGCAGGCCCGATCGGTGCGCCGACCGGCGCGGTATCGGGCTGCGCTGCGGGCCCGACGGCTGCGGGCGCACTGGTGGGTGTGACAACCGCGGGCGCTTCCTGGGGCGGCTGCACGGCAGGGGGCTGGGGGACCACTGGCGGCGCCGGCACGGCAACCGTGACGGGAGCAGGCCCAGTTGGCGCTGGCGGAGCGACGCCAATCGCCTCGCTGCCGACGCCGGCCGATGCCGAGCCGATCGGCGATCCGGTCGCAGCAGGTGAAGCCGCCGTTGCTGGTGGTGCTGCGGCTGGCGGCAGCGGTGGCGCGGCCGCGACTGGAGGCGAGGCAGGCGGTGCGCTCGCCGACGCGCTCGGCACGGCGGCGCCCGTCGACGGCTGGATCGGCGAGGCAGGCGCAGCTGCTGCCGGCGCCGTCGGAGCGGAAGCCGCGACCGGTGCCGGCGCTGCTGGCACAGCCGGGGCTGGGGCCGAGGCCGACGCCGGGGCGGGCCGTGCCTGCGGTGCGGCGGCCGTTCCCGACCCGGAAGGCGCAGCCGGCGGCGCGGCGGGAGCGGAGGCAGCCGGCGCACCCGTCTCGGGCGTCACTGGCGCAGCCGGCCGGAGCTTGCCGATCAGATCCTCGACCGCCCTGCGATCCTGTTGCGTCTGGGCGCGGTTCAGAATGTCGCGAACGCTCTGCCCGCTCTGGCTCTGCGCCAGCGCCGGCCCAGCGAGAAAGAGAAATGCCGTCGCCGTCAGCACGTTTCTCATCGTCATCGCGAGCATCCTGGCCCAGCCGGGTTGTCAGTCTATCGAATTGCTTCGAGATTACCTGTCGCAAAGCCTCGTCGCAACCGAGACCCCCACCCTCTTTTCGGCGGAGAGCTTACCGCGGTCCAGGTAAACCGTTGCTGTCGCGGCGGTATCCATCGCCGATGCAGCGGCCGTGGCGATACGGTCGCCGTTACCGTCCGGGGACGCACATGATGCGCGGTGCGCGCCGTACGATCACCGTCGCCGGCCGAATCGGCTCGGCCTGGGCGATGCGTCCGGGAGCCGCTGACGGAACCTGGATCGCGCCCTGCTGGACCGCCGGGGCTGGGCCGGTTGCGACCGGGCCACCAGCCGGCGCGACGGGCGTAGCCGGCACAGCGGGCAACACTGGCTGAGCCGGCCCGGCCGCTCCCGGCACGCGGACGATCATGGTGGGATCAGCCGGTGTTCCGGCACCCTGGGCCACGACCGTCGGCCCCGCCACAGGGCGAGAAGCCGGCACCGAGAGGCCACGCGCGGCGGGCGTGCCGTTCTGGACCACGGCCGAAGGGCGCGCCGACGCCGGAGCCTGCGCCGAAGCCTGCGCCGGAGCCGGAGCCGGAGCCCCGGCCGGGGCGGACACCGGCGCCGCTGCGGGCGAGCCGGCCACGCGCGCCGCTTGCGACAGCGGCATCGGAGCGGGCGCAGGCGCGGCTGGGATCGACTGCACCGGCCCCTGCACCGGCGCGGTCTGCGCCTGTGCCTGGCCGATACCCGCAATGCTCCCGAGAATGTCGCCCACCGACCGCCGCGCGGCCTCCGCCTCGGCACGGCCGAGAATCTCGCGCACGCCTTGCTGGCCCGGCTGGGCCGGTGGCGGCGACTGTTGGGCGAGCGCCACCGAGCCGGTCAGTGCGACGATAGCCAACGCGGCGAGCGAGGTGCAGGTGGTCGTGATGCGAATCATGGCCAGCTTCCTTGGGCTGCGGCCCGTCCTGCCGGTCCGGCAGCACAAGCGCTGAAAGGGGGGCTCGCCTATCGACCTCTTCCTGGTTTTATAACGAGCCGGTGCGTATCGAATATGATCCCAGCCCTCGATCCGCGCAATTCACCGCTTGCGCACGCCACCACACGAATTCGTGTACCACCGAGCTTGCCAGCCGGAGACGCCTGACATCTTCAGCGCCGGACATGGACCGCCGGCAACCGGCCGTCGTTCCAGCGGCCGTCGATCGCCCGCTCGATCTGCGCCGCGAGTTGCAGCAGCAGCCCGTCGTTGGCCTGCCTCGCCTGCGCCTGGATGCCGAGGGGAAGGCCCGGCGCCTGCTCGCCGAGCGGCAGCGAGATGCCGGGAATGCCGCAGAGGTTGGCGAGCGGGGTATAAGCGAAATTCTTCCAGAGGTTGGCAAACCAGTCGTGCACCGACGGGTTGTCGCTGGTGGTCAGGTACTTGGTTGTGCCGATGCGCGGCGTCGGCAGGGCTGTGACGGGCGTCAGGATGATGTCCCAGTCCTCGAAGAACGTGCCGAATGCGCGCGACGTCGCGTTGAAGGTCGCCTGCATGCGGAACCGGTCGCTGAAGCTGGTGCCGATCCCCGCCTCCCAGATGCGGATGTTGATCGGCTCGATCAGCTCCGAGGGAGGCCGCTCGAGCCCGCGAGCCGCCAGCATGCCCTGGATCACCTGCGCGAAGTTGCTGATGTAGCAGGTGGTCTGGGCTACGAAGGCCGCGCGGAAGTCGACGGCCGGCAGAGCCCAGTCGACGTGGTGGCCGAGCCCCTCCAGGAAGCGGCCGACGCGTTCCAGCTCGGCCACGAAGTGCGGTGTGGCGCGGTAGTCGGCCCACTCGTGCGAAAGCGCGATCCGAAGCCGGCCGGGGTCGCGCCGGACAAGCTCGGCGTAAGGCTCGGCGGGACTCCAGTACGGCATGAACTCGCCCGGCGCTCCGCCTCGGCAGGCATCGAAGAACAGCGCGGTGTCGCGAACGGTGCGTGTGAGACAGCCCTGGCTCGATACAAGTCCCGTCAAGTCCGACAGCCCCGGCGCGATGGAGAACACGCCGCGCGACGGCTTCAGCCCGACCAGGCCATTGACGCCGGCGGGAATGCGGATCGAGCCGCCGCCGTCCGACCCGTGCGCCATCGGAACGGCACCCGCGGCAACCGAGGCGGCGCTTCCAGCCGACGAGCCGCAGGTGGTGTAGTCCGTGCTCCAAGGGTTGCGGGTGACGTAGATCGCCGGGTTCTCCGCCGAGCTGCACACGCCGAACTCGGGCGTCGTGGTGCGACCCATGATGTTGAGCCCGGCCGCGCGGATGCGGCCCGCGAGGAAGTTGTCGGCCGCCGCGCGATTGCCGCGCATGAAGAGCGATCCCATCTCCTGCAAGCGACCTGTGAGCGTCGGCCCGAGGTCCTTCATGAGGTAGGGAACGCCCGCGAACGGCCCGCCGAGGTTTGTACCGTTTCCCGCCGGATCGGCCACAGCGTCCTCGAAAACCTCGACCACAGCCGAGAGAGCCGGATCGACCTTGGCGATTGCCTCGGCTGCTTGTGCAGCGACCCCGGCCGCCGTGACGTCGCCCTTCCGGATGCGGTCGGCGAGAGCGGTGGCATCGTGGGCGGCCCACTCGTCCCAGGTCATCGCCAATGTCACGTCGGTCATCCTCGTCGGCGCGGGTTTCATCGGGACGCGATCAGCGTCGTTGCCAAAATGGCTGGCCCGAGCTGCCCAGCGCAAGAGTCGTGGGCGGACGTGCCGGTCAGCCGCCGATCCGCCCCCCGCCGGCGAGCCAGGCCGCACAGGCCTCGCCGAGCTGCTCGCGGGCGGTCCGCTCGTAGAGGTCGCAATCGGCTTTGGTCAGCACGTCGCGCCAGCGGCCGTTCGTGCCTTTGTAGATGAAGCGCTCGGCACCGCCGTCCCAGAACACACCGCCGAGCGGAGCAACCGTCGAGGCGTGGGCCTTCATCCAGTCGAACGTGCAGTGGCGCACCATGTCGGGCCAGCGCACCGGATCGACCTCGATCTCGAGGAATTCGGCAATGCGGCGCATCTCGCCTTCGAGATCGCGCTTCATGTCGTCGAAGTGCACGAGCATCACGTTGGGCAGATCGCGGATCGCCCACCACGACCGGATGCTCTCCCAGAACGACCAGAACGGCCAGCCGTCCTGCTCGAGCCAAGTGAGGAAATAGCGGCGCACGTCGGGGTCGGGCGGGCCGATGGGCGGGCCGACGCGGCCCGGCGAATCGTTGATCGCGGCGTACCATTGGGCATTCGCCGCGCTATGGTGATTGTGCAGGCTCCACACCACGTCGCGCCCGTCGCGGCCGATGTAGAGGTACTTGGCGCGCGGCGAGAGCACGAGCGCGTCGACCGGCAGATGGGTCTTCATGAAGCGCCGGTGCGACTGCGCCTCAAGAGCGGAGAGCTTCACCTCTTTCGGCGGCACCCGGAGGTCCACCCAGGGCGACAGCGTCGAGACGTCCACCGCAGGGTCGCCGTTGAAAAGGAGCTGGCCGACGATCTGCTGCGTCCACGTGGTGCCCGACTTGGCATATGTGGCGATCACGATGTCGCCGTCGCGGAAGCGGAAGTCGTTCCAGACAGTCGAATCGAAGTGATGATTCTCCAGCTCGCGCGTCTTGGCGGGAAGCAGTTCGGCCGGGCTCGTCATGGCACGCACCTCGCGTCTGCGGACCCGGCGAGCATAGCCGGAGTTGCGTCCTCTGCTCAGGCCTTGTTCTGCATGTGGGAGGCGAGCCGGCGCACGGGCTCCAGGATCGCCACCCTGAGGCGGGCGTCCTCGACCGTCTCGCGCAGCGCCGTCTCGAAACACACGAGCCAGCCGTCGCGCTCGTCCGGCCCGATGGGTGCCACGAAATGACGGCGGCGCAGCATCGGATGGCCGCGCTTGGCCACATAGAGCTGCGGGCCCCCGAGCCAGCCGGTCAGATACTCGAAGAGCTTCTCCTCGCTGCCTTCCAGGCTCGGCGGATGGATGTCGCGGCAGGCCTTCGCCTCGGGCAGCGTGTCCATCAGCTCATAGAAGCGCCGGACCAGGCGGCGCACCGCCACCTCGCCGCCGATCGCCTCGTAGAGTGTCGTGCCGTCGTTCTCGCTGGCGTCCGTCATACCGACCGTCCTGCCCGCTGCGTCGCCCCGGCATTGCGGAGTCGCACGGGTGTGCCATGCTTGTCACCGGGACCGCGCCACTGCGACAGGTCCATCGTCCCATTCGAGACCGGCAGCCGCCAGACATGAAATCCAGAACCGACATCCGCGACTACCGGCAGCTCTGCGCTGCCGACCGCGACTGCATCGCACGGGCCGAGCGCTTTGCCGAAGAGCATATCGCCCCATCTGCGAGCGAATGGGAGCGTCGGCGCCAGCCGGGCCTGCCAGCGGACGTCGTGCGCGCCTGGGCCGCGAGCGGCCTGCTCAACGCCTGCGTCCCCGAGAAGCATGGCGGCATGGGCGCGAGCTTTCTCGGCAAGGTCGGCCTCGTCGAGGTGATCGCGCGGCATTGCCTCGTCTCCTCGTTCGCGCTGGTCAATCTGCTCAACGGGCCTCTGCGCATCGTGCAGAACGGCACGCCGGACCAGATCGCGCGCCACCTTCCGGGGCTGATGAAGGGATCGGCCGTCCTGGCGCTGGCACTGACCGAGCCGCAGTCGGGCAGCGACTTCGCCGCCACCGCGACGCGGGCGGAGCGGGTCGAGGGCGGCTGGCGCCTGACCGGCCGCAAGGCGTGGGTGACGCATGCCGCCATTGCCGACCTGTGCATCGTCTATGCCCAAACCGACCCGAGCAAGCGCGCCAAGGGCATCGCGTCATTCCTCGTCGACCTGAAAGCACAAGGGTGCACCATCTCGGCCCCTTATGCGCTGGAGACCGGCAGCGTGACCGGCGTCTGCGACATTGTCCTCGAGCGCTGTCACGTCGCCGATGCCGATGTGCTCATGCAGCCCGGCGAGGCCTTCGCCAAAGCGCTCGGCTCGATCAACGCGGCGCGCACGCACGTCGCTGCCATGTGCTGCGGCGTGGTCGGCGAGAGCCTCGCCATCGCCGCTGACTACGCCCGGACCCGCAAGGCTTTCGGACAGCCCGTCGCCGAGCACCAGGGCCTGCGCTGGAAGCTTGCCGACGTGGCCGCCGACCTCGAAGCGGCCCGTCTCCTCACCTATCATGCCGCCGATCTGGTGGAGCACGGTGGCGATGCCGTGGCCGCTGCTGCGATGGCGAAGAAGGTGGCCGTCGAGATGGCGGCGCGCACCTTGCCCGAGTGCCTGCAGGTGATGGGCGCCAATGGTCTGCGCTCGGAGCACCCCGTCGCGCGCCACCTCCTCGCCTCGCGGATCGCCGCCTTCGTCGATGGCACCACCGAGATCCAGAAGGACCGCATCGGACGGCTCGTCACCGGCGGCTAGCGTCCTTTCTGTCGGTGCCGCTCTTCACCGTCGTCTCGACTATCGGCGCCGAGCTGACGCACACGTCTTGCTGCGGCATCGTCCTTGACCTATCTCCCGCACGCACCGCGGAGGGCGTGGCGCCCGGGCGCCGCTGATCCCGTTTGTCGTCCACTCAGAGGCTGCGCCATGAACGATCACGACGAGTCTCCACGCAGTCCACCCTTGCCGGTGTCGGAAACGATCAAGCGGCGCATCCAGGCCGCCGGCGCCCGTTTCAATGCCAACGACAACATCTCGACATTCATCGAGCCGGGCGAGCACGACCAGCTGCTCGACGAGGTGACAGCACGCATGCTCACGGTCCTCGACAGCCTCGTGATCGACACCACCAACGACCACAACACCCGCGATACCGCCCGCCGCGTCGCCAAGATGTATCTGAACGAGGTCTTTCGCGGTCGCTACTGGCCGGCGCCGCCCGTCACGGAGTTTCCGAACGTGACCGGGCTCGACGAGCTGATGATCGTCGGGCCGATCACGGTTCGCAGTGCTTGCAGCCATCATTTCTGCCCCATCATGGGACGGCTGTGGGTCGGCGTCATGCCGAACCAGCATTCCAATCTGATCGGTCTTTCCAAGTATGCGCGCCTCGCCGAGTGGGTCATGGGCCGGCCCCAGATTCAAGAGGAGGCGATCACCCAGCTCGCCGAGCTGCTCATGGACAAGGTCAGGCCGGACGGCCTCGCGGTAGTCATGGAGGCGGACCACTTCTGCATGCACTGGCGGGGCGTGAAGGATACGTCGTCGAAAATGATGAACAGTGTCATGCGCGGGTCGTTTCTACAGAACGCCGCGCTGCGGCGCGAATTCCTGTCCCTGATCGCCTCGAACCGCTGAGGGCGCCCGATGCTCGTCCGTTGCCTCTATGCAAGCCGCCTCGATCCCGCCGCCACCGAAGGCGTGCTCGACGATATTCTCCGGCAATCCCGCCACAACAACCTGAAGCGGGGCATCACCGGCATGCTGTGCTTCACCAATGGCGTGTTTGCCCAAGTCATCGAGGGGGGCCGCGCCGAAGTTTCCGCCCTTCTGGGCCGCATCTTCGCGGACCGGCGCCACACCGACCTGCAAATCCTGCTTTTCGAGGAGATCGCGCAGCGCCGGTTCGGCAACTGGACGATGGGTCAGGTCAATATCAACGCGGTCAATCCCGGCTTGCTTCTCAAGTATTCCGAGAAAGCCGAGCTCGACCCGTTCATCTGCTCCGGTGCCTCCACCATGTCGCTGCTGCTCGAGATCGCCGACGCCGGCGCCATCGCTCATCGCCCTGCCCAGGGTCAGCGTCCCGGCCCGCCCATTGAGTGACAACAGCGGCGCCCGCACAACGCGCATTTGCCGATAGCCGACACCTGCCCAGACCGGGAGAGGCCCGCCACCGTCAGGATCGGCTCCCGGTCGACGCATGCTTTGATATATACTGATGAATATTTCGTCGCACGAGCCGGCGCGTCCCGCGCTTCTCGCTCGTTGGCGGATGGTCTAGCCTGTCGCGGCCAGGACAACCCGGATCGCACACATGACCCGCCTCACTCTTCGCATCGACTTCGCCAACGGCAGCCAGATCGGCCACGGCAAGATCAGGCTGCTCGAGCAGATTGCCCGGCACGGATCGATCAGCCGTGCCGCCAAGGAGATGGGCATGTCCTACAGGCGCGCCTGGCTGCTGACCGACGAGATCAACCGCATGTTCAAGACACCGGTGCTCGAGACGCAGCACGGGGGCTCCGGTGGCGGGTCGGCGACACTGACATCGTTCGGCCATGCCGTGATCGGGCACTATCGCGCCATCGAGGCGCAATCCATGAAACTGTTCTCCAAGCAGCTGACGGAGCTGGAGCAGGGCCTCGCGGCGTGAGCGGACATGCGGGCGCTTGCGGGCCGAAATATCGATGCGAAGCTCTCGCTCGGAAGTTCCGCCTTGCCGGAGCACCGAGTCTCGGCCTAACTAGGGATATATACGGCTGGATAGCTCCAGGAGCAGACGGATGCCGAGACTGACCCATCGTCGAAGCAGGCGGGCGGCACTGGCTGTGGTGCTCGCGGGCGCCCTTGCCGCGATAGCTCCCCAGGGCGCGGCAGCGCAGGGCGGCAGGGACGTCAAGGTCGCCGTCGCGGCAAATTTCACGGAGCCGGCGAAGGAGATCGCGGCGGTCTTCGCGAAATCCACCGGCAACAAGCTGATCTTGAGCTTCGGCGCGACAGGGCAATTCTATGCCCAGATCAAGCAGGGGGCCCCTTTCGAGGTCTTTCTCGCAGCGGACAAGGCGACCCCGACCAAGACAGTCGCTGAGGGCCTCGCCGTCGCGGGCACCCAAATCACCTATGCGGTCGGCAAGCTCGTCCTCTACAGCACGGCGCCGGGCCTCGTGGCCGGCGAGGAGACCCTGAAATCTGCGAGGTTCGCCAAGATCGCGATCGCCAACCCGGCGACGGCGCCATATGGCGCAGCGGCCGTCGAGGTGATGAAGGCCCTCGGCGTCCACGATGCATTGGCATCCAAGATCGTGCAGGGGCAGAGCATCGGGCAGACCTACCAGTTCGTGCGAACCGGCAATGCGGAGGTCGGCTTTGTCGCCCTTTCGCAGATCGCCTTGGTGGAGGGGGGCTCCCGCTGGGTGGTGCCGGGCAAGCTGCACCAGCCGATCCTGCAGGACGCGGTCTTGCTGAAGGCTGGCGAGAGCAACCCCGCTACCCGCGAGTTTCTCCGGTTTCTCGCGGGAAAAGAGGCGCAAGCCATCACTGAAACGTTCGGCTATGGCTTGTTCAACTGACGGTCGGTGAATGCTCGATCCCACTGAGCTATGGCCACCGATCAGGCTGACGCTTCAGCTGGCCACGCTGGCGACTGTAGCGATGCTCGTCATCGGAACGCCCATCGCCTGGTGGCTGGCGCGCTCGAAGGCGCGTTGGAAAGAGGCCGTCGCAGCAATCGTCGCTATGCCGCTCGTGCTGCCCCCGACGGTTCTCGGCTTCTATCTTCTCATCGCCCTGGGTCCGTCCGGTCCGGGTGGATGGCTCGCCTCGCAGTGGGGCGCGCGCACGCTGGCCTTCACATTCGAAGGCCTGCTCCTCGCC
The DNA here is from genome assembly GCA_050249405.1 of Hyphomicrobiaceae bacterium. GTDB lineage: Bacteria > Pseudomonadota > Alphaproteobacteria > Rhizobiales > Hyphomicrobiaceae. The sequence continues at coordinate 13,764 of JBFWQN010000043.1, forward strand.
TCCGTCGTCTACTCGATGCCGTTCGTGGTGCAGCCCATCCGCAATGCGTTCGAGGCCATCGGCGACCGGCCGCTGGAGGTTGCCGCAACGCTGCGGGCGTCGCCGTGGGACACATTCTGGTCGGTCGCCGTGCCGCTGGCGCGGCCGGGCTTCATGACCGCCGCCGTCCTCGGCTTCGCGCACACGGTCGGCGAGTTCGGTGTCGTGCTGATGATCGGCGGCAACATTCCCAACGAGACGAAAGTGCTGTCGATCGCCATCTACGACTTCGTCGAGACGCAGCGGTGGGCGGAAGCTCACATTCTGGCGGGCGGCATGGTGGCCTTCTCGTTCCTTGTCGTCCTCGCCATGTTTCTCTTGGAGAAGCGCATCGGGCGAGCCCGGCAATGACCGGCCCCCCCTCGATCGACGTCACACTGGCTGGACCGATCGGTCATTTCACCATCGACGTCGGCATCAACGTCCCTGCCAGTGGCATCACCGTGCTGTTCGGCCCTTCAGGCTGCGGCAAGACCACCATCCTTCGCTGTATCGCCGGCCTTCAACGCATTCCCGGGCGGATAAGCATCGGCGGCGACATCTGGCAGGACACGAAAGCCGGATATTTTCGACCGCCGTATTTGCGGCACGTTGGCTACGTGTTCCAGGAAGCCAGCCTGTTTCCTCACCTGAGCGTGCGCGACAACCTGCTTTATGGAGCGCGGCGCGCGAAATCGGCCGAAACGGCTCCGATCGCGCTCGAAGATATTGTCGCGCTGCTCGGCATCGGCCATCTGCTGGAGCGTGCGACACCGGCGCTTTCGGGAGGAGAGCGCCAGCGGGTTGCGGTCGGCCGCGCCCTGCTCGCGCAACCACGCATCCTGCTGATGGACGAGCCGCTCTCGGCGCTCGACCGCACGACCAAAGACGACATCCTTCCTTACTTCGAGAGATTGCACGAGCAGCTTTCGCTGCCGATCCTCTACGTGACTCACGATCTGGCCGAGGTCGAGCGCCTCGCGGATACCCTCGTGCTGGTACGTGAGGGGCGCATCAGCGCCGCGGGTCCGCTGCAGGTCTTGCAGACCGATCCGAGCCTTCCGCTCCTGGTGTCGCCCGAGGCGGCTGTCGTGCTGAGCGCTCGAATCATTCGCATCGACGAGGCTTTTGCCTTGACCGAGCTCGCTGTCGCAGGCGGCAGGCTTGTCGTGCCCGGCCGCCAAGGGGCGCCCGGCGAAATGCGGCGGCTGCGCATCGCCGCCTCCGATGTGAGCCTGGCTCGAACGGCCCCGAAAGATTCGACCATTCTCAACTGCCTGCCGGCCCGCATCGTCTCGATCGACGCTTCGGTAGAGGCGCCGCAAGCCAGCGTCATTCTGGCACTTGGCCACGATGGCAGCGGTGACAGGATCGCGGCGCGCATCACGCGCAAATCGCTGGTCGGATTGGGTCTCGCAGCCGGCGCCGTCGTCTATGCCCAGATCAAAAGCGCGCCACTGATTGCCGCTCGCGCCGCACGCATCTCGAAAGAGCCACTCGTGGCTCGCAAATGAGATCGGCGCGGAGCGCCGGCGGACCCCCTCGATCACCCACCGCAGCGGGCAATGCCTTTCGCTGGCGATCCGCGAAATCCCGAATTGGCCGGCGACTCGCCACGGGCAGACGCCGGCCGGCGAGGCCCAGGCCGGCACCATGGGCCGGCGAGGGCGTCGGCTACTGGCCGGCGAGAATGGCGTCGGCCACCTTCTCCGCCGTCATGATGGTCGGGATGTTGGTGTTGGCGCACGGCACCACCGGGAAGATCGAGGCATCGCAGACGCGCAATCCGCCGACTCCGCGGACGCGGCCGGAGGGATCCGTCACCGCCATAGGGTCGTCGCGCGAGCCCATGCGGCAGGTGCAGCTCGCATGCCAGACGCCGACCGCCGCTTTCCGGATGAAAGCCTCGGCCTCGTCCGCGTCGTTGAGCACGCCGTCGAGCGTGTAGCCCTCCATGATGATCTTCTGGATGAGAAGTCGTCGCAGGAATCCCGGCCCATCGAGCAAGGCGGCGGCAACGCTCGTCAGGATGCGGTTCTTCGTGTTGATCTCGCCGACCTGGCGCACCTTGTCGGAGTAGCTCGCGGGAAACGGATCGCTGATGGCCTGCTGCACGGCGGGGTCGGCATAGATGGGTGCGAGCCGCTTGATGCCGTCGGCAAGCCGCTCGAGATCGCGCCGGTCGGAGAGCAGATTGAACTCGACCTCCGGCTCGTCGTGGGAGTCGCGCGACGCGAGGCGCACCTGGCCCGTCTCCGAGTAGGTCTTGTTGACGAACAGAATGAAAGTGCCGATCTGCTCGCCGACGGCGTGCCACGACGTTTTCGTGGCGCCGACCACGAACATGTCGCCGGGAGGCGCACCACCGATGCTCGACGTGTAGCGCATGCCGATGAAGAGATGGCGGCGCGTCTCCTTGTTGGTGACGCGCGCGTGCGGCTTGAGAAACGCTGCGAGCGCGATCGAGGGATGGTCCATCAGCCGCTGTCCGACGCCGAACGACGCGTGACGCACCGGGATGCCCATGTCGCTCAGATGGCCGGCCGGCCCGATGCCGGCCCGCAAGAGGTGCGCCGGAGAATGGATGGCACCCGAGGACAGGATCACCTCCTTGGCGCGGAATTCCATCGGCCGCCCCTTCACCGTGGCCTTGACGCCGACGCACTGGAGCCCGTCGAACAACAGCTCCGTGACGTGCGTCTCGGTCGAGATGGTGAGGTTCGGGCGTTTTCTCACGTCAGCCGTCAAGTAGCCGATGGCGGCCGACACGCGAGATTCGTCGGCGTTCGAGATGGTGACCGGGAAATAGCCGTCCTCGAAGCGACCGTTCTGGTCGGCGAGATACTTGTAGCCCGCGCGCCCGAACGCCTCCTTCAAGGCCTTCGCGTGGCCGGGCCATTGCCGCTCCGGCACACGGCGGATGGGAATCGGGCCGTCCTTGCCGTGCCAATCGTCGTCGATGTCGAGGTCGCGCTCAAGCTTCTTGAAGTAGGGCAGCACGCTCTCCCACTTCCAGCCGGTGGCGCCGCGTGCGTGCCACTCGTCGTAGTCGGTGGGCGCGCCACGGTTGGCCATCTGGCCGTTGATCGACGAGCCGCCGCCCAGGACGCGCGCCTGCTCGTATTTCCTGAGCTTCGGCTTCGGCGCCGTGGGATCGTTGTTGTGGCTGACGACCTCGGTCGAGACCTTGAGCTCGGACCACAGGAAGCGGTTGTCGAGGTAGGCGGTGCCAGAATAGGAGTCGAGGATCTCCTTCGGCACGGCACCTGGCGGCGTGTCGCGGCCCGCCTCGCAGAGCATCACGCGGTTGCTGCTTTTCGCCGAAAGGCGATTGGCGAGCACCGAGCCCGCCGAGCCACCGCCGACGATGATGTAATCGAGCTCCATCGCTTTTCCCCGAACCCTGCTGCGTTTTCCGGCAAAGCTTGCCTCGGGGCCAAGCGGCGCGCAATCATCCGTATCCCGGCGGCGCACTTGCCGCGGGAAGCCCAGGCCCGATTGCGGAGGATGGAAGATGCGCTTCGGTTTCTATCTGCCAACGCGCGGTCCCCTTGCCAACCGGCAGGACCTCTCGAGCATTCTCGAAACGGCCGAGACGCTCGGCTTCTCCTCGGTGATGGTCGCCGATCACGTCATCCTGCCGACGAAAATCCAGTCCGCGTATCCCTACACGGTGAGCGGCGCCTTCGTGAGCGAGAGCGAGTGCTTCGAGCAGCTGTCGCTGATGGCCTTTGTGGCGGGACGCACCGACCGG
>JBFWQN010000044.1:0-17470 GCA_050249405.1 Hyphomicrobiaceae bacterium
GCGACGTCCATCATCGAGGCGTTCTCGGCGGCCAACGTGAACATCCTCGTGCAGGAGTACGTGCGCGAGGCGGCGGGCTCGGACGTGCGTGCCCTCGTCGTCGGCGGCGAGGTCGTGGCGGCCATGAAGCGGACGAGCCGCAAAGGCGATTTCCGCTCGAACCTGCACCGCGGCGGCAAGGCCGAGCCGGTGGTGCTGACCGAGGAGGAGCGCATCACGGCGCTGCGCTCGGTCGAGGCGATGGGCCTCAACGTGGCCGGCGTCGACATGCTGCGGTCGAGCCGGGGCACCCTGGTGCTCGAGGTGAACGCCTCGCCCGGCATCGAGGGCATGGAAGGCGCCTCGGGCGTCGACGTGGCCGGCGCCATGATCGCCTTCCTCGAGGCCCGTGCCCGCCCGGGCGATACGGGAACCAAGGGCAAGGGGTAGAGGCGCCTGCTTGCCGGACAATAAGCCGCGTGCTTCGCCGTGGGCGCCCGCTTTCCGGCGCCGGGCCGACTGCCAGCGACCCGGCCACCGCCGGCTCAGCCGAGCAGCTGCCCACCGTCGACGATGACGGTCTGGCCCGTCACCCAGCTCGCGAGGTCGCTCGACAGGAAGGCCGCGACGTTGGCGATCTCCTCGGGGTGGCCCATGCGGCCCCACGGGATCGATTTCAGCGTGTTGTTGTAGAGCGTCGGGTTCTGCGTCTTGCGCTGCTCCCAGATGCCACCCGGGAACTCGATCGAGCCCGGCGCGATGGCGTTGACGCGGATGCGCTTCGGCGAGAGGGCCAGCGCCTGGCTCGACGTGTAGTTGTTGATCGCGGCCTTCACCGCCGCATAGGGAGCGCTGCGCACCGAGGCCGCGAAGCCCGAGATCGACGAGATATTGACGATGGCGCCGCCGCCGGCCTTCTCCATGAAGGGGATCGCCGTCTGCGAGGCGCGCACCGTCGCCATCACGTCGATGTTGAGGCCCGCCGCCCAGCCCGCCTCGTCGTCGGTGTGGCCGAAGCCCGAGGCGTTGTTGACCAGGATGTCGATGCCGCCCAGCGCCTCGCCCGCCGCCTTCACGTAGGCCCTGACCTGCTCGCCGTCCGCGAGGTCGCAGGGGCTCGCGTGCACCTTCGTGCCGTGCTTGGCCAATGCGGCAGCGGCCTCGTCGAGCCCCGCCTTGCCGCGTGCGCAGATGGAGACGGCCGCGCCGTCCCGGGCCAGCGTCTCGGCGATCGAGCGGCCGATGCCGCGGCTGCCGCCACAGATCACGGCGCGCTTGCCCTTGAAATCGAACTGCATGTGTCGTCTCCCTGGCACGTGGGCCACAGCCCCCGGATGGTCCGGAGGTTTGCATTGCCGAGGGCCGGCGGGCAATCGCAGAGTGCGAGGAGCGGCGAGCGCACTGCCGCCGCGTTCCGGGTGGACCGCCACAGTGTCAGCTCGGCAGGCTCAGATCGTCGGCTTCGCTCGTGACCGACCGCTTGCGCCCGATGGAGCGGACGTGACACGCTCCCCGGAGCTTTGCGCGGGAGGCCCGGATGAAAGTCGGCATCTTGCAGTTCTTCGGCTGGCGCGATCGCAGCGTGCCGCTCAACTCGGTCTACGAGACGGCCCTCGAGCGCTTCCGGATCATGGACGAGACAGGGTACGACTGCGTCTGGCTCGCCGAGCACCATTTCTCGAGCTTCTCGGTCTGCCCCTCCGTGCACATGATGGGAACCATGGCGGCGGCGCGGACCCGGAAGCTGCGCATCGGCACGGCCGTGTCGCTCGCTCCGTTCTACAACCCGCTCCGGCTCGCCGAGGAGGTGGCCCTGCTCGACGTGCTCTCGGGCGGGCGCGTCAACTGGGGGGCAGGCCGCGGCTTCGAGCGCAGCGAGTTCGCCGCGTTCGGCATCCCGGGCGAGGAGAGCGCGCCGCGCTTCCACGAGGCCGTCGACATCGTGCTCAAGGCCTGGACCCACCAGCGCCTGACCTACGCGGGGCGGTATTACACCTACGACAATGTCGAGGTGCTGCCGAAGCCCGTGCAGTCGCCGATGCCGGTGTGGATGGCCGCCTCCTCGACGCCCGCGATCGAATGGGCTGCAAGCCAGGGGCACTCGATCCTCATGGACCCGCATTCGTCCCGGGCCGATCTCGTCAACAAGCGTCGCCACTACGCCCGGAAGCTCGCCGAGGCCGGATACGGCGATACGGGCCGCACCATCCCGATGGCCCGCCTCGTGGCGGTCGATGACGATGCCGGCAAGGCGCGCGACGTGGCGCGCCGCGTCGCCGAATGGACGGTCGCCTCCTACGTGGGGCCGAAGCACACCGGCAACGTCCGCCAGGAGCAGCGCACGTTCGGCGGCAAGGACCCGATCGACTACTATCTCGACGACGTGATGATCCACGGCACGCCGGAGAGCGTCGTCGAGCAGATCGAGGCGTTCGCCAGCGAGAGCGGCATGACCTACCTGATGGTCGCGCCGATGAGCGGGCGCTCGTTCCGCCTCCTCACCGACAAGGTGCTGCCACGCATCGCCGGCTGATGCTTTGCGGCCGGCAGACCGAGGCTCGCTGCGCCCGGTCTTGACGGCTGCGCCCACGCTTCCGAAGTTCGTCTAACGGGAGGCGCTGCCCCGATCGAGAGAACGATCATGGCAGACATCACCTCTGAGCGTCGGGTGCCCTACCGTGGCGGGAGGGCGCTCGACCTTGCTCTTTTCCTCGCGATCATGAGCACGGCCGTGGCCCTGGGCGGCGCCCTGGCGCATCTGCTGGAGCTGCCGGGCAAGATCGCGCTCGACCGGGAGCGCTACTTCATCGTCCAGCGCATCTACGACGGCTGGTGGCAGCTTGCCTACGTCCTCGGACTGCAATTCGTCACCATGCTGGCAGCCCTGGTTATGGCCCGCGACAGGCCGCGTGTGCGGTCGCTCGTCGTCGCGGCTATCCTCGGGCTCGTCGCCGCGCAGGCCGTCTTCTGGATTTGGACGCAGCCTGCCAACGCCGCGACCGCCAACTGGACGGTGCAGCCCGAGAATTGGGAGGCGCTGCGCCGCCAGTGGGAGTATTCGCATGCCGCCGGCGCGCTTCTGCAACTCGGCGTGATGGCGGCACTGGTCGCGGCTGCGCTCTCGAGCTCGCGTGTCCCTCCCTCGGTCCCGGCATGACGGATCGGGTTGGCGTATGCGGCCTCGTCGGCTTAGCATCTGGTGCGAGCGACGTACCGAAGGCCGGTTCTCCAGGCCCTGCGGTCGCGCCGCTGCGGACGTGTGCCGCGACAGGACGGCTTTGCGACGGGAACGGACCATGCAGAAGCGGATCGACAGTGGCAGCCTTCGCGAGGACGTGCTCTCCCGCGTGGGCAGCGTCACGGGCTTGCTGAAGGAGGCCGCTCCCCGCATCGAGGCCGCACGCGAGCTACCTCCCGACGTGCTCAAGGCCATGCACGAGGCGCGCCTGTTCCGGCTGCTGCTGCCGCGCACCTTCGGCGGCGACGAGATCGACCTCGAGACGCATGCCATGGCGCTCGAGGCCATCGCCAGCGCCGACGCCTCGACCGCATGGGTGATGAGCCAGGGCTCCGGCTGCTCGATGGCGGCGGCGTACCTTGCTCCTGAGGCGGCCCATCGCTGGTTCGATGCGCCGGATGCTGTGCTCGCCTGGGGCGCCGGCATCCAGGGCAAGGCCGTGAAAGTCGACGGCGGCTATCGCGTCACGGGCACCTGGACGTTCGCAAGCGGCAGCCGGCACGCGACGCTGCTCGGCGGTCACAGCTACGTCTACAACGCCGACGGCAGCCGTCCGCTACGCGCCGATGGCCGTCCGCTCGATCGCACCATGCTGGTGAAGCGCTCCGAGGCGAAGGTCGACGACGTCTGGCACGTGGTCGGGCTCAAGGGCACAGGCAGCGATACGTTCTCGCTGAAGGACCACTTCGTTGCCGAGGCCGATAGCCTCGACCGCGACAATCGCGAGGAATGTCACGAGCCCGGCCATCTCTACAAGTTCTCGACGACGCTCGCCTACGGCGTGGGCTTCTCGGCGCTGATGCTCGGCATCGCCCAGGCCATGGTGACGGAGCTTCACGCCCTCGCCATGCACAAGACTCCGCGCTCCGCCACCATGTCGCTGCGCGAGAGCCCCGTGTTCCAGACCGAGATCGCCCAGCTCACGGCACGCGTCGGCGCCGCGCGCGCCTTCTTGCACACCATGGCCCGCGACCTCACCGGCGTGGCCGAGACGAGCGACATGCTGACGGTCGACGACCGGGCGCGCGTGAAGCTCACCACCACCTGGGTCATCAATCACTGCTTCGAGGTGGTGAAGGACTGCTACCGCGCCGCCGGGCAGTCGGCCATCCATCCGTCCGGGCCGTTCGAGCGGCGGATGCGTGACGCGATGACGGCCTCGCAGCAGACGCAGGCGCGCGGCACCAACTACATCACCTGCGGGCGCATCCTGATGGGGCTCGAGCCGGACAACGTCGCCTTCCTTTGAGCTGCCCGCCGATGCCTTGGTCGGCGCCTCAGCGCGCCCGCCGCGGCGCCGGCAGCTGGCGCAAGACGAGCACCTTGTCGATGCGCCGGCCGTCGAGATCGACCACCTCGAAGCGCCAGCCGGCGGCGTCGATGTGCTCTCCCGTGCGCGGGATATGGCGCATGTGGGCAAGCACGTAGCCGGCAACGGTCTCGTAGCTGCGATTTGCAGGAACTGCGATGCCGAGCTTGTCGGCCATCTCGTCGACAGGCATGGCGCCCGACAGGAGCCAGGAGCCGTCGTCGCGCTGGATCGCCTGGGGCTCGTCGCCTTCGAGATCCGATTTGAAAGCGCCGGCAATGGCCTGCAGGATGTCGGCCGGTGTCACGATGCCCTCGAACTCGCCGTACTCGTCGTGAATAAGGGCCATCGGCACGTCGGAATCACGCAGGATCGCCAGCGCATCCAGGGCGTCGGTCGTATCCGGCACGATGGCCGCCTTGCGCACGTGGTTGCGGACGTCCAACCGCTCTCCCCGCAGCAGCGCCGCGAGCAGCTCCCGCGTCTGCACGACGCCGATCAGCCCGTTGACACCGCCTTCGCCGACGGGCAGCCGTGAATGCATCGTCGTGATCAGACGCTCGCGGATGTCGGCCTCGCTCGCCGTGACATCGATCCAATCGACCTCCGTGCGTGGCGTCATGAGGCCGACCACGGCCCGGTCGGCGAGGCGCATGACGCCTGCGATCATCTCCCGCTCGCCCCGCTCGATGACCCCGGCGCTCTCGGCCTCGGCCATGACGGTGCGAATCTCCTCCTCGGTGACCCGGCTCTCGGCGTCGGGCTTCTGTCCGAGCAGGCGGAAGACCAGCCGCGTCGAGGCGTCGAGCAGCCAGACGGCCGGTGCCGCGAGGCGGGCGAAGGCCGTCATGAACGGCGCGACGGCGCAGGCAATGCCCTCGGCATTGCGCAAGGCCAGCGTCTTGGGCACCAGCTCGCCGACGATGACGGACAGATAGGTGACGAGGGCGATGACAAGACCGAATCCGAGCGGTGCGGCAGCCGAGCCGGGCAGGCCGAGCCGCTCCAGCAGATGCCCCGCCCCGACGCCGAACGCCTCGCCCGAGTAGGCGCCGTTGACGATGCCGATGAGCGTGATGCCGATCTGCACCGCCGAGAGGAAGCGCCCGGGATTCGAGGCCAGTGCGAGAGCGCTTTGGGCTCCGGGCTTCCCCGCGGTGGCCAGCGACTTGAGGCGGGGATAGCGCGCCGAGACGACAGCCAGCTCCGACAGCGCGAACAGCCCGTTGAGGGCGACGAGGGAAAGGACGATCAACAGCTCGGTCACGTCATGCGCGGTCGACGTGCTCGCGTCGAAACCACTCCCTGCTTGAGAGGCTGCGGAGCGTAAACGGGCCGGCAGGTAGCGTCAAACAAGCCTTTCGGCGGCGGGAAGTGCGTGCGCAACCGGGCGGTCACCAGGTCCCTCGTGAAATCCCGCAAGGCTGCACCATATGCTTTGGCAGGCTGATCGTTCACCGGCTCCGCTCTCATGACCTCGTCCAGCTTCGTTCGCTTCGCCGTGCTCGGCCTCGTGGCCGCACTCGTCCTCTGGCAGGCGACTGCCTTCGTTCAAACGGCGTTGTTCTCGGCGCGCGAGGCGCGGGCCGTGACGCCGCGAGGCGAGTTGGCGGCCTTCGAGCGGACGGCGGCCGACGTGTTCAATGCGGCGGCACCGTCGGTCGTCTACATCTACACCGAGAACGCCCGGCGGACGATCTTCGGCACCGAGGAGATCGGCCGAGGCGCCGGATCGGGCTTCGTCTGGGACCAGGCCGGCCATGTCATCACCAACAACCATGTTGTGGCCGGGGCCGATCGGGTCTACGTGCGCTTCGACTCGGGCAAGTCGGCTTCCGCCCGCATCGTGGGCCGCGCGCCCGACCAGGATATCGCCGTTCTCAAGGTGGACGAGCCCGCCGCCTCCCTCACGCCGATCCCGGTCGGCCAGTCGTCCGGTCTCCGCATCGGACAAGCCGTGTTCGCCATCGGCAACCCGTTCGGCCTGTCGCGCACGCTGACGGCCGGCATCGTCTCGGCATTGGGCCGCACGTTGCCAACGCAAACGGGACGCGAGATCGAAGGGGTGATCCAGACCGACGCCGCCATCAATCCAGGCAACTCCGGTGGCCCCCTGATCGACAGCGCGGGCCGCCTGATCGGCGTCAACACAGCGATTTTGTCGCAGACGGGCTCCTATGCAGGCATCGGCTTCGCGGTGCCGGTCGATACCGTCAACCGGATCATTCCTGAGATCATCGCACGCGGCAAGCCGGTCAGGCCCGGCATCGGCATCTCGGCCGGCAGCGAGGAGGTGGCGGCGCAACTCGGCGTGAAAGGCGTCGTGATCGTTGCTGTGGTGGGTGGCGGCCCGGCGGCGCGCGCCGGCCTCGTCGGCGTCGATCGCGAGGCGCGCACGCTGGGCGATGTGATCGTGGCCGTCGACGGCCGGCCAGTCGAGACGCCGGCCGAGCTGTCCAGCGCGCTGGCCAAGGTCGGCATCGGCAAAACCGCCCGCCTCACGGTCGAGCGCGGCGGTGCGCGGCGCGAGGTGGGAGTCAACGTGGTGGATATCGGCTGAGCGCCGCGGCTCCCCATCCCAATCACAACGAGCGGCGCACCACGCGGATGGCTGGAAAAGGGGGCCGGTCTCAATAGTCGCCCGATGGTGGCCTGAGCACCCTCTTGCGAGCATCTGGGCGAGGAATTGAGCGGAGCGGCACCAGGCGCCATCCTTTGACGACTTTGGCCAGGCGCTCGACTGCCTCGTCCTCGCCTTCGACCAGCATGAGCTCCTCGCCCTCCTCGACGATCGCAAGAGCTTTGTCTGATGCAATCTCGCGCTCGATTTCACGCGCCGTGGGGCTGCTACCGCTTTCGCGTTGCAAGATCACCCTGCGGCGCGCGATTTCTGCCATGTCACACCTGTGCTTCCTGCAAGGGGAGGCCAAAGCCTTCGTAGTCACGACCGAAACCGACGATGCGAGCACTTCCGGTCAGTGCTTGTTTCAAAGCTTCGCAGCGAGCCGGACCAGTCATGGCCAGCATGGCTGGATCTTTCGCGAGCAGGTATGCTGCAAAGCCAGCAATGGCGGGGCACGCCATCGACGTTCCGCTCATGACTCCGTACGTGGTGTCTGGCAAGGCCGAAACAATGCCCACACCCGGACCTGTAACGGTTATTTGCGGTCCGTAATTTGAGAAGGCCGCGATGAATGCGTCCTTATCCGGCGAGCCATAGGGCGCTGCTATCTCGGAGCGTTCGACGGAGTCGGCGGGAAACGTGCCTTTCCGCCCCATCGCAGAGACGGCGAGGCTCGCCGGCCAGGCTGCCGGATAGGATACCGGACCTCGCCCGTCGTTGCCGGCGGCCACGATTGCAATCGTCCCCTTGTCGAGCGCCATGCCCAAGGCGGCACGCACCGCCTCGTCCGGATCTCCACCGCCCAGGCTGAGGTTGATGATGTGGCAGCCGTCTGCGACGGCTCGGTTGATTGCCTTGATGATATCGTAGTTCGTGGCACCTTTGCCCTGATTGGGGAAGACGCGGTAGCTTCGGATGCTGGCGCCGGGGGCGACGCCCCTCAACGCGGAGCCCGCGATGGATTGCATGCCGATAATGCCGGCGACGTGGGTGCCGTGCTCGCCTTCCTCGGCTGCCGGTCCCCACTCGGTCTCGGCCCCGGCATCGGAAAGCACCTCCTCGGTCACGTGGTTGGAGCCGCCCTCGACATTCGGCAGCGCCGGATGCGCCTTGGCGATGCCAGAGTCGATCACGCCCACACGAATGCCTTTTCCCGCGTCGATCGGAATGCCTCGCGTGTATTCGCCGAGCAGGTGGGCCTGTGATGTGAGATCGATCGGTTGCAACGTGATCGCATGATTGGGGCTCAAATCGAAGCCGGTGGCATAGCTCCCCCAATACATGGCTGGAGGGTAGACGTAGAGCCGCTCTATTCTAGCGCCCGTCGGCAATTGAAGGTGGGCAATGCCGGCAGCATTGGACACGCCTTCCGCCCCTTCTCGATAGCGGTAGCTGGTGAACGCAACGCAATGTGCCCCCTGGACCGGCTTTCCCGTCAGGGCATCGGTCACCTTGCAGCTTGCTCGACCGGCCTCGGCAGTGACTTTCTCGACCGCCGCCTGGGAACGCATCTTCCTGTAGTAGACCAACGGCACGATCTTCAGGCTCGGCTCCTGAACCCGGAGGTTGAGCTCCGCCTCGGCGGTCATCTCGACCAACTTGGGCCCGTCCTCGCGCATGGAGTGAATAATCTGGATGCGGGTTGCCGAGGCGCTTCGGCTGGACGACTCGCGACGTGCGGGACGCGCTTCTAGCGTGACGGTCCCCGGCTGCTTTCGCAGCGCGCTGGATTGCGCCAGCACCGGGCTGGTGAATCCGAATGACGGGAGGACAATATAGAGGCGAGCATCATTCGTTCTGGGCATCGACAAATCTCCAAGACGCAATCTCAACCGTTCAATACTAGCAGCGCGGTACAATGACGCAATGATGGCGCTGCTCGGGCACCAAAGGCCAAGTGGCAAGCGGATCACTCGGCGCGGGGCGCTTCGCTTATTCGCCGTTCTTCAAGGCCTGCATGCGTTGCGGGTGGCTCTGGGGTAGAAGCGATGACGAATCTGCCCGCCCTCCCGGAAGGCCGCCCTTGAGCGTCATCAGCAATCTCTTTCGTCTCGCCCGAGCCGGGTTGACGCTGTCGCGCTTCGGCGTGAGCCTGGTGCCGAAGGGCATAAAGGCGCCGCCCGTGCTCTACCTGGCGCGTATCCTGGCGCTGCCCGTGACGGCACTGACGTGGCCGCTGCGCGCGTTCACGCCGCGCGAGAGGCGCACGGCCGAGGCATTCGCGCGGCTCGGTCCCTCCTACATCAAGCTCGGCCAGTTCCTGGCCACGCGCGAGGACTTGATCGGCCCGGCGCTGGCACGCGACCTCGCCCACCTGCAGGATCGCCTCGCGCCATTCCCGATGGCCGAGGCATGCCGGTCGATCGAGGAGGCGCTGGGCGGCCGGCTTGCGGACCATTTCGTCGAGCTTTCGCCGCCCGTGGCCGCCGCCTCGATCGCGCAGGTGCACAAGGGCGTCGTGATCGACCCGGATGGCAGCCGACGCACGGTGGCCGTGAAAATCCTGAGGCCCGGGGTCGAGCGCCGCTTCCGCCGCGACCTCGACAGCTATTATCTGGCGGCCCGGCTCGTGGAGCGTCTGCACCGGCCCTCACGGCGCCTCCGGCCGGTGGCCGTGGTCGACACGCTGAAGGCCACGACCGAGCTCGAGATGGACCTCCGTCTGGAGGCCGCTGCCATCTCCGAGATCGCCGAGAACATCGCCGGCGACGCGGCGCTCGAGAGCGGCAACCTGCGCGTTCCGGCGGTCGACTGGCGGCGCACGGCTCAACGGGTGCTGACTGTCGAGTGGATCGATGGCATCCCGATCTCGGACAAGGCGCGGCTGGTGGCGGAAGGGCATGACCTGAAGGCGCTGGGCCTCACGGTGCTGCGCTCGTTCCTGCGCCACGCGATGCGGGACGGCTTCTTCCATGCCGACATGCACCAGGGCAACCTGCTGGTCGACAAGGCTGGCAACGTGGTGGCCGTGGACTTCGGCATCATGGGCCGGCTCGGCGCCAAGGAGCGCCGCTTCCTGGCGGAGATTCTGCACGGGCTCATCACGCGCGACTACAGGCGTGCCGCCGAGGTCCATTTCTGGGCAGGCTATGTTCCGCCGCATCATCCTGTCGAGGTCTTTGCGCAGGCTCTCCGCGCCATCGGCGAGCCGATCCACGGCCGCACGGCCGAGGAAATCTCGATGGCGGATCTGCTCGGCCAGCTGTTCGCCTACACCGAGGTCTTCGACATGGAGACCCGGCCGGAGCTCATCAACCTGCAGAAGACGATGGTGGTCGTGGAGGGTGTGGCGCGCAGCCTCGATCCAGGGCTCGACATGTGGACGGCGGCCGAGCCGATCGCGCGGGAATGGATCGAATCGAACCTCGGTCCCGCCGGGGCGCTGAAGGATGCGCGCGAGGGCGCCGGCGAGGTGGCGAAGCTGGTCGGACAGCTGCCGTCGCTCATCGCCGAGGCTGAGCGCACGCTCGGCGCGCTCTCGGCCATGGCCCAAGGTGGCGTGCGTCTCGATGCCGCGACCCTCGAGAGATTGGCCGTCGCCGAGGGCCGGCGCAGCCGCTCGGCCGATATGGCGCTCTGGACTGGAGCGCTTGCGCTCGTCGCCTTGGCCCTGATGCTCGCCTTCAGCTGAGGCCGCGTGGCTGCGAGCAGACCGCTCCGGAACGCCGACTACGCGCCTGCCAGCTCCAGGATCACGCCGCTCGCCTCGGCGGGGGCCACCTTCACCACCGTGTCGCTGACGACAGCTGCCTTGGATGCCACCGCTTTGGCTGCTGCCCTGACGTCCGCCACCTCGAGCGCCAGCGTGATGGCCGTTTCCTCGGGAAGGTCGCCGAGTGGCACGCCCGGGTGGCGGCGCTCCAGCGTAGCGCGGTCGAGGAAGACGAAATCGCCCCGCTTGCCGCCCGTCGCGACACGGAGGGCGCCATCCGGCAGCGGCTCCGGCATGCGATCGATGAGGCGCCCCATGTGCGCGGCCGCCTTGGCCGGGTCGGGCGACAACATCTCGACGCGAACGATGCGCCGGGCCGTGTTGGCGTGGCGGGTGAGCTCGGGGATCCACACGTTCTCGCGCGTCAGATGCTGGCAGGCGAAGACGCGCAAGCCCCCGGGCCGCTCCTCCACGGGCCAGACGAAGGTGCGGAAGCGGGCCTCGCTCTTGCGTCCGTCCGGGAGGTCGACCGGGCGGCCGAAATCCCATGGCCCGAGCGCCGCGAAGCCCCGGGCCTTCAGCTCCGCCACGCCGTCGTCGGCGTCGGTGCCGGTGAAGGCTGCGCGCTCGATGCCCTCGCCGCGGCGGGCCAGGAATTGCCGTCCCGGCAGGTTGCGGTCGGTCTCGGCCACGACGCCGATCAGCTCGAGATAGTCCTCGCCGAGCATGATGGTGTGGTTGGCCGTGCCCATCTCGGCGGTGTGCAAGCCGCGGGGCGCCACCGTGAAGCCGAGGCTCTGCCAGCGCCGACCGCCCTCGGCTAGGTCGCGGACCATGATCACGACATGGTCGAGGCCGATGATGGATCGCATGGTCATAAGGTCACTCCTGAAAGGTCGTGGCGACAGGTGGCTCAGTCGCCGACGATCCTGGTCACCATCTGCGAGTTGACGTCGCCGAGCCCCGGGCTCCAGCCGGGCAGGATGCCCGAGAAGAGGCCAGCCGGGCCGCCGGCCACTACCACATTGAAGCCCCCGGGGCGGAATTTCTTCACGCGCGTTCCGCGCTGGGCCTCTGGCACGCCAGGCAGCATGCCGTCCTTGCCGGCGAGCACGGTGTCCGCATCGACGGTGGTCAGCCGGTCGATCTCCTCCTTGAAGCGGGCCTTCGACCAGCCGGCCTCGCGGAAGGTGCGGTGATGGTCGGGGGCCATGACAAGGATGGCGTCGGGACCACGGAACGACTTCGGGTGGTAGACGGCGCGAAGGGCCGCGGCAAAGCTCGCTGCGAGCGATTCCGGCGTTCGCGAGCGCTCGTCGACGATGCCCTGGATGCCGTAGCCGCCGAACAGCGTCACCGCCGACTTGCCATCGGGCACGCCCCGCTCGCGGGCGAGCGGCTCCCAGCTCGACACCTCCTCGTTCTCGGGGAAGCAGAAGCCGACCTTGCCCGGGTTGCCGAGCGTGGCGCGATCGATCCCGCCCGGCTTGCCGCCACCGATGTTGCGGATGGCCAGCTGCAGGGCGCGGCCGATCGTCGAGTTGGCGCGGTTGCCCTGTCCGAGCACGTTGACGCCGCCGTTCATGCCGATGTCACGGCGCACGGGCCCGTTCACGATCACGATCGGGCCGATGTACATGGTCGTCGCGATGACGCCGTGCAGACAGAAGGCGTCGTCCAGCGCCGCTTCAACGGCCGCGAGCAGCACCGGCATGTACTCGGGGCGGCAGCCGGCCATGACGGCGTTGATGGCCACCTTCTCGACCGTGACGGCCTCGTAGTCGGGCGGCATCTGGCCGATGACCTCGTGCGGATCGCGCCTCGTGCCCTGAAGCATGCGCCAGACGCGGACCGGCGTGGGCGGCACCACGGGGAGCCCATCCGACCAGTCGCGGTCGAAAGCCGCCTCGTGCTCGTCCTCCCACGCCCCGATCTCGACCTTGCGCGACTTGAACGTGAAGTTGCCGAACTTGAGCGCCAGCTCGTCGGCGATCACCGGATCGACCGTCAGCGAGCCGCAGCCCGGGCGTTGCGCCGGCAGCTCGGGTCCGAGGCCCGCGAGGCCCGTCAGCGCCTCCCACTCGGCCCGGTCCCAGCCGATGGCGCGGCCTGTCTCGCGCCCGCCTTCGAGCCGGAGCACGGTCGGCACCGTCTCGATCTGCAGGTCCCACGAGCGGCGCAGCTCCCGGTCGTCCGTGACGGCACCCGCACCGGAAGGAAAGGCAGGATCGTCCTGGGTCACGATCTCGACCGGCTTGCCGGACGCCCTGAGCTGGCGCAGCACCGGCTCGACCAGGACGCAGGTCGGGCAGTCACGCTTGACGACGATGGCGAGGCCGTCGGTGAGGGCTGGCATGCGGATGCTCCGGGTTCGGGCGTCGGTGCTTGGGCTCCAGCCTAAAATCGGCGCGCCGGCTTGGCCAGTGCCAACGCGAGCCAGCTCCTCGTCAGAGCTGGTCTGCTCCGGTCGGCTTGCCCTGCGCGGCCCCGCGTGGGACGATGCTGTCCGGACAAAAGCGCCCAAGACGCGGAGGAGATGCGCATGGACGTCGGCATGATGATGGTGTTCGCCAGCTACGGCTGGGAGAATTGCCCCGACAAGCAGGTCTGGGACGAGGAGATTCGTCTCGCGCGGATGGCGGCGGACCTCGGCTTCGATTGCCTGTGGTCGGCCGAGCATCACTTCAACGACTACTCGTTCGTGCCCGACAACATCCAGCTGATGACCTACCTCACGGCGAAGTGCCCGAATATCGACGTGGGCACGGCGGCGGTCATCCTGCCGTGGCACGATCCGCTGCGCGTCGCCGAGAATGCCGCCGTGCTCGACATGCTGTCGGGCGGCCGGCTCCGCTTCGGCATGGGCCGTGGCCTCGCGCGCCGCGAGTTCGAGGCCTTCCGCCTCGACATGGGTGAATCGCGCGGCCGCTTCGACGAGGCCGCGAACATGATCGTCAACGCGCTGAAGACCGGCTTCATCGAGGGCAACGGGCCGTTCTACAAGCAGCCGCGCACCGAGATCCGCCCGCGCCCGCAGCACAAGATGGACGGCCGCATCTACGCGGTGGCCTCCAGCGAGGACTCGATCGACAGCGCCGCCAAGCTCGGCGCCCACATGGTGATGTTCGCCGATCGGCCGTGGGAGATGAGGAAGCCCATGATCGACAAGGGCCGCGAGCTGCATCGGAAGTACCACGGCACCAAGCCGCCGATGCCCATGCTGACCGAGTTCGCCGTCATGGGCACCAACCTCGCCGCATGCGAGGAGGAGGCGCGTCAGTACCAGGGCAAGTTCGTGGAATCGAACTTCCACCACTACGAGTTCCTGGGCGAGCACTTCGCCAAGGTGAAAGGCTACGACAGCTACCAGCAGAAGGCCGAGATCGCGCGGAAGGGCGGCGGCCTCGCAGCAGCGACCGACGGCTTCATGAAGGCAGCGAGCTGGGGCACACCCGACAAGGTGCTGCGCGGGCTCGAGGACCGGCGCAAGCTGCTCGGCGATTTCGAGATGAACGTCGCCTTCCGCTTCGGCGGCACGCCGTTCGAGGTCTCGAAGCGCGGCCTCGAGCTGTTCGCCAAGGAGGTGCTGCCGGTGGTCAAGAAGTGGCAGCCGATGGAGACCGCGCAGGCGGCAGAGTAGGCCTCGGTCGACGTCAGGCCGTCGGGGCGGCTCGCCTGCGTGGGAGCCGCCTCGAAGGTATCATGCCCTCGGCAGCGGCTCGTAGGCGGCCTCGGGGTCGGCGAGAGTCATCAGACGGCCGGCTGCGACACGCGCGAGTCGAAGCGTCACCGCCTTGCGCCGTGACGCAGCCAGCCGATGCTCGGGCGCCTCGCGGACGATCTCGCCGCCGTAGCGGTCGGCAAGCATCAGCCCCGTGTCCTCGGGCAAGACCTCCAGGGGAAAGCCGGGCGCCACGGCGAACAGCAACCGGTCGCACCACGCGCGGTAGTCCGGCCACTTGGCGTCCGAGCGGAAATCCTCGAGCGACGACTTGATCTCGACGATCCAGACGTTGCCCGCCTCGTCGAGGCCCCTGAGGTCGGCGCGGCGCCCGTCGGGGAGCGCCACCTCGGGAATGGCGCGCAGCCCCCTCAGCGCCAGCGCGCGCTGGGCGCCGCGGGCGATATCGCGAGCCCGTGCCGACTGACGGCCGTCCACGAGCGGAAACGTGTCGCCGTTCTCCGGATGCATGGCTGTCCCTCATTCAGCTTGCGGTCATGGTCCGTCGCCCCAGATATCATGTCTGTCACGGGACCTCTGCCGGCTCGCGCCGCGGAACGTGCGGAGAGGCGATTGACGGCTTGCCGCGCTTGCCATCTCCTGAACGGGTCCATCCATCACTCGAGCCAGGCGGGGATCGATGTTCTTCAAGCGCAGCCAGCAGGAAGCCCCGAAATCCAGTGGCGGGACCACGTCGCAGGCGACGGCCGCAGCGCCGCTTTCCGTAGCGGAGCTGCGCCGGGTCGTCGATCCCGCGACGCTCGGGTTCGCCACCACGGCCGAGCTGGAGCCGATCTCGGGCCTGATCGGGCAGGATCGCGCGCTCATGGCGATCCAGTTCGGCGCCAGCATGAAGAGCAACGACTTCAACGTGTTCGTGCTCGGGCCGCCGGCCTCCGGCAAGAGCACGGCGGTGAAGCAGTATCTGGCCCGCAAGGCCAAGGAGGCGCCGCCGCTCGGCGACTGGGTCTACGTCAACAATTTCGATGACCCGAACCGTCCCCGCGCCATCAAGCTGCCGTCGGGGCGCGCCCGGCCGCTCGCCAAGGCCATGATCGGTGTCATCGACGAGCTGCGCTCGACGTTGCCGGCGGTGTTCGAGGGCGAGGATTACCAGGCGCGCCGCCGCTCCATCGAGGAGGAGTTCCGCTCGGGTCAGGAGGAGGCCTTCGAGGCGCTGAACAAGCGGGCGCAGGCGCAGAGCATCGCCATCGTCAGGACGCCGACGGGCTTCGTCATGGCTCCGACGCACGAGGGCAAGATCGTCAAGCCCGAGGTGTTCAACACACTGCCCGAGGCCATGCGCAAGGATGTCGAGACGCGCATCGAGGGGCTGCAGAAGGAGCTTGAGCAGATCCTCGAGCGGATGCCCAAGTCGGACAAGCTGCGCCGCCAGCGGTTGAGCGAGGTCAACACCGAGGTCGCGACCGTCGCCGTGCGCGAGGCCCTCGACGACGTTGCCGCCGCCTTTGCGGGCGAGGCTGCGGTGCAAACCTATCTCCAGGCCGCCGGTCTCGATCTCGTTCGCAACGTTGGCCTGTTCCTCAGCCAGAGCGGCGAGGAGAGCGAGATCGTGAAGCAGCCGGCCGATAGCGCACGCGACCCGCGTTTCCGCCGCTACATGGTCAACGTGATGGTCGGCAACGGTGACGCCCCGGACGAGGGTGCGCCGATCTACGAGGAGCTGAACCCGACCTACGGCAATGTCATCGGCCGCGTCGAGCACATCGCGCAGATGGGAGCGCTGGTCACCGATTTCCTGCTCATCAAGCCCGGTGCGCTGCATCGGGCGAATGGCGGCTATCTGCTGATGGATGCGAGGAAGCTGCTGCTCTCGCCTTTCGCCTGGGAGGCGCTGAAGCGGACGCTGAAGGCCCGCGAGATCAAGATCGAGCAGCCGTCCGAGGTGTCCGGCCTGATCTCCACGCAAACGCTCGATCCCGAGCCCATTCCACTCGCGATCAAGGTCGTTCTGTTCGGAGACCGGGAGCTGTACTACCTGCTGACGCTGCACGATCCGGATTTTTCGGGGCTGTTCAAGGTGCAGGCCGATTTCGACGATTCGATCGCGCGCTCTGCCGAGAACAACAACGCCTACGCGCGCCTGATCGCCTCCATCGTTCGCGAGCACGGGCTGATGCCCGCCAACGCCGCGGCGGTGGGCCGGCTGATCGAGGAAGGTGCGCGCCTCGCCGACGACCGGGAGAAGCTCTCCATCGAGATCGGCCGCCTGGCCGACATCGTGCGCGAGGCCGACTACTGGGCCAGGGAGGCGGGCGCCAAGGAGATCACGCGCGAAGCAGTGCTGCGCGCCATCGATCAGCAGATCCAGCGCTCCGACCGCTTGCGCGACCGCGCCCAGGAGACGATCTCCCGCGAGATCGTGCTGCTCGATACGACAGGCGCCAAGGTGGGCCAGATCAACGGCCTTTCGGTGCTGCAACTCGGCAATTTCTCGTTCGGCCGGCCGAGCCGCATCACGGCTCGCGTGCGCATGGGGGCGGGCCGCGTCACCGACATCGAGCGTGAGGTGAACTTGGGTGGGCCGCTGCACTCCAAGGGCGTCATGATCCTGTGGGGCTATCTCGCGGGACTCTACGCCCAGGACGTGCCTCTCGCGATGGCCGCGACCCTCGTCTTCGAGCAGTCCTATGGAGGCGTCGACGGCGACAGTGCCTCCTCGGCCGAGCTTTATGCGCTGCTCTCCGCGCTCTCGGAGGTGCCCATCGCCCAGTCGTTCGCGGTGACGGGCTCCGTCAACCAGCACGGCCAGGTGCAGGCCATCGGCGGCGTCAACGAGAAGATCGAAGGCTTTTTCGACGTCTGCCGTGGACGCGGGCTCAACGGCCGGCAGGGTGTTCTCATCCCGAAGGCCAACGTGCAGCACCTGATGCTGCGCGAGGACGTGGTCGAGGCGGCCCGCGAGGGCAAGTTCGCCATCCATGCGG
>JBFWQN010000045.1:0-17151 GCA_050249405.1 Hyphomicrobiaceae bacterium
CGGCAAGGGTGTGGACCTCGATACCGGCGGCATCTCGATGACGCCGGCCGCCGGCATGGAGGACATGAAGGGCGACAAGGGTGGCGCTGCGTGCGTGGCGGGGCTGATGCTCGCGCTCGCGCGGCGGAAGGCCAGCGTCAATGCGGTGGGTCTCGACGGTCTGGTCGAGAACATGCCGTCGGGCACGGCCACGCGGCCCGGCGATATCGTCACCTCGATGTCGGGGCAGACCATCGAGGTGCTGAACACGGATGCGGAAGGCCGGCTGGTGCTCGCCGACGTGCTCTGGTACGCGCAGGAGCGGTTCAAGCCGAGGATGATCGTCGATCTCGCCACGCTCACGGGCGCCATCATGGTGGCGCTCGGCAAGGAGCACGCCGGGCTCTTCTCCAACAACGACCGTCTCGCACGCGAGCTCGAGGATGCCGGCATCGCGACCGGCGAGCGCGTCTGGCGAATGCCGTTGCTCGCCGCCTACGACAAGCTGATCGACAGCAAGAACGCCGACATGAAGAACATCGGTGGACGCTTCGGCGGCGCCATTACCGCGGCCCAATTCCTGCAGCGGTTCATCAAGGACGGCTCGACGCCCTGGGCCCATCTCGACGTCGCCGGCACCGCGATGGATTCGAGCAAGGACGAGATCAATCAGAGCTGGGCTTCCGGCTGGGGCGTTCGCATGCTGGATGCGCTGGTGGCGAGCCACTACGAGTAGCGGGTCCCGAGCGTCGGCGCAGGGAGCATCGCTCCCTGCCGGTGGCCCGCTCAGTCGGGCCGCTCGAGCACGTAGGGCTCGAGCGTGGCCTGGGCCGCCGAGCGCAGCTCGTGCCATTTCTGCGGGCCGCCGTAGTAGGCGAGGCTGCCGGGCTCGGCCGTGCCTTCGCCGTTGTAGTAGGAGAGGCAGTCGCGCAGCGGGCGCGTCCGGATGTCGGCTTCCCGGCAGTGTGCGGCGTAGGCGATCTCGGGCTCGGCCCGCACATCGACCACGGCGGCCCCCTTGGCCTTCATCGTCTCGAGCATCCACACCACGTAGTCGGTATGGGCCTCGAGCCCCCGCGTGAAATTGAACTGGCCGCCGCCGCCCTGCGGACCCGACATGATGAAGAGGTTGGGAAAGCCGTGGCTGTGCAGCCCGAGAAAGGTCCGCACGCCCTCGGTGCCCCATTTCTCGCGGAGCGTGCGTCCGTCGCGGCCGACGATCATGTTGAAGGCGCCGGTGCCCATCCATTGGAAACCGGTGGCGTAGATCAGCACGTCGAGCGCGTACTCGGTGCCGTCGTGGACGACGCCGCGCTCGTTGATTTTCTTTACGCCGTGCGGCGCGGTATCGACGAGATGCACGTGAGGCAGGTTGAACGACGGCAGGAACTCGTCGTGGAAGGTCGGCCGCTTGCACCCGTAGGGGTAGTAGGGCTTTAGGGCCGCCGCGGTTTTGGGGTCCTTCACCACCGCGTCGATGCGGGCGCGAATCTGCTCCATGATGCGGAAGTTGGTGTTGAGCTGCGCCTGGATTCGCTCCTCGGGGCTCAGGGTCCGCTCGAAGGTCCGCCGCTCCTTGAAGTCCTTCAACTTGCCCGACAGGTAGTCGTCGTTGCCCTGCAGCGCGGTGCGGCCGGAGTCGATTTTCGCCAGCCGCTCGCGCCGAGCGAGGGCCCAGCCCGGCTCGTTGCGCCACTGGGCGATCTCCTCCTCCTTCGTCGCGCGCTGGTCGCGGACGTCGATGGTCGAGGGCGTTCGCTGGAAGACGTAGAGCTCTTTCACGATCTTCGCGAGCTCAGGCACCACCTGAACCGCCGTTGCCCCGGTGCCGATGATCCCGACACGCTTGCCCTCGAGGTCGACGTTGTAATCCCAGCGCGAGGTGTGGAACGACTGGCCGGCGAACGTCTCCATGCCGTCGATGCGGGCGAGCCGCGGCGTGGTCAGGATGCCGTTGGCCAGAACCACGTACTGTGCCTGCATGCGGTCGCCGCGATCCGTGTGGACGATCCAGCGGCGAGCCGCCTCGTCCCACACCGTGCGCTCGACCGTGGTGTGGAACAGGCAGCGCTCGTAGAAGCCGTAGCGGGTGGCCATTTCCTGGCAATATTCGAGAATCTCGAAGCCCGAGGCGAACTTCATGGTCGGGAAGTAGCCCATCTCCTCGAGCAGCGGCAGATAGCTGTAGCTTTCCACGTCGCAGGCGATGCCGGGATAGCGGTTCCAGTACCAGGTGCCGCCGACGTCGCCGCCCTTCTCGCAGAAGCGCACGTCGGTGAAGCCCGCCTTGCGCAGCTTGTACCAGAGCAGCAGGCCGCCGAAACCGGCCCCGATCACCAGAACCTGGCAGCTGTCGTCGAGGGCGTCGCGGGGCACGGGCGGGGCCGAGTAGACGTCCTCGAGGTAGCGCGCGAAATCGCCTTCCATCGCCATGTAGTCGGCGGCGCCGCGACGGGCCTCCCGGTTGGCGCGGTAGCGGGCCTGCTCCTCGGCGTCGAAGTGCGCGCCAGGGGGTGGCGGTGGCAGCGTGCGCAGCGCCTCGTCGGTCACGGCGGAGTAGCCCTTGCCCGCGATCCGGTCGGTCGCCTTCGCGGCACGCGTCGCGAACACCTTGCGTCCCGTCTGCGCGTCGATGGTGATGGCTCGAGTCATCGGTCGTGTCTCCCTCGGGGCCTCGGCACGCCGGAGGCTGCAAACCCAGGATAGGGCGCCTCCGCCGTGTGCGACAACCTCCAGGGGCTACTCGCTCGCCGGACGGGCGATGATGCCTGGCAGCCACGGCCGAGCGGGGACGGCCACCCGTTTGCGCCGGGCGCCGTCACGTGCGATGGACGGCGCCAGCTCCCTTCCGTTGCCATCCGGTGCTGCAGATGACCCCACCCCCCGAAAGCCCGTCTCCGCGCGTCGCCTTGTTCGTGACGTGCCTCGTCGACCTGATGCGGCCGTCGGTCGGCTTCGCGGCGGTCAAGCTGCTCGGCGAGGCGGGCTGCACGGTGGAGGTGCCGGCGGCACAGACCTGTTGCGGACAGCCCGCCTACAACTCGGGCGACCGCGCGACGGCCGAGGCCCTGGCACGCCAGACCATCGCCGCCTGCGAGGGCTACGACTATGTCGTGGCGCCGTCGGGCTCGTGCGCGGGCATGTTGAAATCGCATTATCCGAAGCTCCTCGCCGGCGACCCGGCCTGGGCGAAGCGAGCGAGCGAGCTCGCCGCGAAGGTCCACGAGCTGATCTCGTTCCTGGTCGACGTGCGCGGCATGACCGCGGTCTCGCAGACGGTCATCGCGCGGGCGACCTATCACGACAGCTGCTCGGGGCTGCGCGAGCTCGGCGTCAAGGAGCAGCCGCGTCGGCTGCTCGAAAGCGTCGAGGGGCTGGAGCTCGTAGAGATGGCCGATTGCGAGACCTGTTGCGGGTTCGGCGGCACGTTCGCTGTCAAGTACGGCGACATCTCGAATGCGATGGTCGAGAAGAAGTGTGCCAATATCGCGGAGACGGGCGCCGATCTGGTGCTGGCGGGCGATCTCGGCTGCCTGATGAACATGGCCGGCAAGCTGCGCCGCGAGGGCCGCGCCGTCGCCGCGAGGCACATTGCCGAGGTTCTCGCGGGCGAGCTGTCTGACCCTCCGATCGCGATGAGGAAAGATGTCTGAACGCGCTGAGCCCGCTGGCACGGCGTCAGCGCGGGTCTAGCGGGCGTCCGGACTGCGCCTCGGTGCGAGCACGGGAAGAGCCCGGGCGCGCAGCGTCAGCTCGAGCGGCGTCGCGAGCCTGTGCATCTCGCCATCGATCGAGACCGTCAGCCTCGGCCGTTGCGACGCGATGGTCATCTCCGGGGCGCGGATCTGCATCACGTTGGGCTCGCCCTCGATACGTCCCAGTAGCGCCCGGAGCGTCGCCGCCGCCATCGCCCACCCCGAGCTGTGGCGCGAGATGTAGGCGACGAGCTCGCCCGCATCGAGGCTTTCGCGCCGGAGGATCATGCTCGGCTCCTGGGCATAGGGATTGCTCGACACCGCGACGCTCAGCGCCTTGAGGCGCCGCGTCTCGCCTGGGGTGGTCACAATGAGGCGCATCCGCCGCTGGCTTTCCAGCAGGCGACGTACTGCGCCCAAATAGCCGAGGAGGCGCTCGAGGGCCGGCTTGCCACGAAGACGCGCCCTTTCGCGCGTGTAATGCAGCGGTAGCCCCATGATCACGTTGCACAGGAACAGACGGCCGTTGACCTCGGCCACGTCGATGTGGCGAACCTCGCCCTCGGCCAGCGCGTTGGCGGCCTCTTCGAGAGCGAGCGGCATGCCGAGGTCGCGCGCGAGCCGGTTCAGCGTGCCGAGCGGCAGGATGCCGAGCGCCTTGCCGGTGCCCATCACGGCGCGAGCTGCGGTGTTGGCGGTTCCGTCGCCGCCCCCCACCACCACGGCGTCCACCGGCTCCGCCGCGATGCTCGCGAGGGCGGCCTCGAGCGCATCCGGCGCCAGCACCTCGACGCCGACCTCGTGGCCCGCGGCCTCGAAGGCCGCATGAACGGTTCCGGCAATCGCCTTCTCGTCGGCGCCGACCAGGGAGCCGGCCCGCCGGTTGATGAGCACACTGATGCGCATGCGGGCGACAACGGCTGAAGCACCGCCGGGTTCCGGCCTGGAGGCCCCCGTGCTAGCGTCACGGGGGAATTACGGAGAGGCCCGGATGACTGGACGCAAGGCGATCGACGCGCTGCTGGCACGGGCAGTGGAAAGCGGCAGCGTGCCCGGCGTGGTCGCGCTGGCGCACCGCGGCGGCACGACCATATACGAGGGCGCATTCGGCACGCGCCAGCTCGGCAGCGGCATCGCCGTCACCCCGGACACCGTGCACTGGATCGCCTCCATGACCAAGGCGATCACGGCCGCCTGCGTCATGCAACTTGTGGAGGCCGGCCGCATCGGTCTCGACGACGACGTGGGCCGGATCGTGCCGGCGCTCGCCCGGCCGCAGGTGCTCGAGGGCTTCGATGCCGAGGGCCGCCCACGGCTCAGGCCCGCCCGCGGCGCGATCACCCTGCGCCGACTGCTGACGCACACGGCCGGCTTCGTCTACGACACCTGGAATGCCGACATGCTCCGCTACATGGAGGCGACGGGCATCTCGCGGGCGGCCTCGTTCGTGCGCCCGGAGGACTGCCAGCCGCTCGCCTTCGATCCCGGCACGCGCTGGGAGTATGGCATCAACATCGACTGGGCGGGAAAGGTGCTCGAGGCGCTTACCGGCGAGACGCTGGACGGCTATATGCAGGGGCACCTGCTCGCCCCCCTCGGAATGTCCTCGACCGGCTATCTGCTGCGGCCCGAGATTCGCGCTCGTCTCGCCGGCATGCATCAGCGCGCGCCCGATGGGCGGCTCAGCCCCGTCCCCTACGATCCGCCGCAGTCGCCCGACCATTTCCTCGGTGGCGGCGGCCTCTACAGCACAGTGGGCGATTACATGCGCTTCATGCGCATGATCCTGGGCGGCGGCGCCTTGGAGGGCGTGCGCGTGCTCCGCCCGGAGACGGTGGCGCTGATGAGCAGCAACCACATCGGCGACATCGACGTGGCGCCGATGCGCTCGACGCGGCCCGAGATGTCGGCCGATGCGGATTTCTTTCCCGGCCAGCGGGTGAAATGGGGCCTCTCGTTCCTGATCAACACCGAGGACGTGCCCGGCCGCCGGCGGGCCGGGAGCCTTGCCTGGGCGGGCTTGCGCAACACCTATTACTGGATCGATCCCGCGACGCGCACGGCAGGCACCATCATGACGCAGATCCTGCCGTTCGCCGACCCGGCCGTGCTCGCCCTTTTCGAGGCGTTCGAGCGCGAGGTCTACGCGACGGCGGCCTGAGCGCCCGCGACGGCCGAAATGCGCTATGAAGTGCGCCAGTTGCTACCAAGCCCGAGGAGATGACGGATGCCGATGGACGCGACCGAGATCGAGCGCCTGATCAAGGCCGCCCTTCCCGACGCGAAGGTGGAGATCAAGGACCTGGCCGGCGACGGCGACCATTTCGCCGCCCACGTGGTGTCGCCCTCGTTCGCGGGCAAGACACGGGTGCAGCAGCATAAAATCGTCTACGACGCGCTGGGCGGGCGCATGGGCGGCGTGCTGCATGCCCTTGCGCTGACGACGGCTGCGCAATAGCTGCCGGCGGCTCGGGGGAGCGCGATGACCGACAGTCTCGAGATGAGGACCGGCCGTGGCCTGCCGGACGCGATGGATAGGGCGGGCACTGGGCCGACCATGCTCGAGCGTGGCGATTTCGACGTCGAGCGCGCGCTCGAGAGGAAGCCGCGCAAGGTGCGCATCCGCTGTCCGCATTGCCGCTGGCAGCCGGGGCGCGGCAGCACCTGGACGTGCCTGCCGATCGGGCATCCCGAGTATTTCCGCGATGCCTGCGGGCATTCCTGGAACACGTTCGACACGCGCGGCGTGTGCCCCGGCTGCAAGCATCAGTGGCTGCATACGTCGTGTCTGTCCTGCGGGCGCTGGGCCTTGCACGAGGCCTGGTACGAGCGCGAGGGGCCAGGCCCGGGAGCCGGCCCGAGATAGCTGCGGGCCTGCGGGCGATCGTCGCTTTCCTGCCGGGCGCGCTCGGCGGTCATCGCGGCGTCGCCGGCGGCCGGTTCAGGAGGCAGGGCAGCACGATGGAGACCGTCGCGGTGACGGCCATCAGATAGAAGGCATTGATGTAGCCGATCATCGCGGCTTGGCGCTGCACCTCGCGTGAAAGCTGCATCAGGCCGGCGGCGGTCTCGGGATTCCAGCCGGCCGGAAATGCCGCGTCGTAGAAGATGGCCCGGAACGGCGTGATGAACTCGACGAGCTGCGCATAGCTCATCGTCGAGGTCCGGACGAACACCAGAACGGCCATCGAGATGAACAGGCTCGAGCCGAAGTTGCGCATCATGGCGAAGACGGCGGCGCCCTCCGTCACCTTGTGCCTCGGCAGCGTCGAGAAGGCCATCACCGTCATCGGCGTGAAGGCGACGCTGTTGCCGAGACCCATCAGGTAATGGCTCCAGAAGACGCTGAACTCGGTCACGTTGATGTCGAAGGACGACATCCAGAAGCTGCCCACGGCTTGGATGGCGAGCCCCGCACCGATGGCTGTCCGTGGCGCCACCCGGGTCAGGCGCGAGATGAACAGGAATGCGGTCCAGTTGCCGAGGCCGCGGGCCGAGATGAGGGTGCTGATCACGTTCTCGGGATAGCCGCGCAGGTCGTGAAGCAGGGTGGGGAAAAGGACGAGGCTGGTAAAGCTCAGCATCCCGACGACGAAGGCGATGAGGGTGCCGATCGCGAAGTTCCGGTCGAGCAGCAGCCGCGGGTCGAGGAAAGGATCGGGCGCGGTCAGGCAATGCGCGATGAACATCCAGAACGCGACGAGGCCGACGAGGGCACACAGCTTGATCTCGCGCGAGTCGAGCCAGTCGAGCCTCTGCCCGCGATCCAGAATGAGCTGGATGCACACGAGCGCGACGGAGAGGGCGAGGAAGCCGACCCAGTCGAAGCGCAGCGTCGCCGTGGCCGTGTGATCCTTCAGCGCGAACCAGATGCAGACCAGGGTCGCGATGCCCGGCGGCACGATCATGAAGAAGGCGGCACGCCAGTTCCAGGCCTCCGTCGCCATGGCGCCGAGGATCGGTCCGACGACGGGGCCGAACACCGAGCCGACGCCCCACATGACCAGCGCGAACGGCTGCAAATGACGCGGAAAGGTCGCGAGCAGGATCGCCTGACCGAGGGGGGCGATGGGCGCGCCGAACGCGCCTTGCAGGACGCGGGCGAGGACGAGCGTCTCCAGGCTGTTGGCGAGGCCGCACAGGAACGAGGCGAAGGTGAAGCCCGCGAC
The DNA here is from genome assembly GCA_050249405.1 of Hyphomicrobiaceae bacterium. Taxonomy (GTDB): domain Bacteria; phylum Pseudomonadota; class Alphaproteobacteria; order Rhizobiales; family Hyphomicrobiaceae. Next base: position 7,844 of record JBFWQN010000045.1, read on the forward strand.
GGTGCCGAGCATCATGCGCCGCCAGCCGAGGCGACCCGCCAGCCACGCCGTCATCGGTGTCGCGATGGCCGTGGCGACGAGGTTGAGCGTGATCACCCACGAGATCTCGTCCTGGGTCGCCGACAGCGTCCCGCGCACCTGGGGCAGGACTAGGTTCGCCAGCGTGATCGTCATGTTGAACAGCATGTTCGACAGCTGGACCATCAGCACGATCAGCCACTGCTGGGCCGTGAGCGACGGGATGCCGAGCGTCGTCTTATGCGCGGGGATCGTGGCGTCGGCCATGCGGGCTTCCGGCCGGGCGTGCCGGCAATGCGCGGGCAGGGCGACGGCGAGGTCGCACGCTGGCGGGCCTGTTGAGCCGGGAGGGGCGCCGAGCGGCCGGCTCGCGGCCGCCGCGGCTCCGCATCAACCGGCGGCGGCGGTCAGCTCCGTCTCGACGGCGAGGATCGGCTTGCCCTTGAGCGCAACCGACGGGCGCCCATCGACCCCCACCGGAATGTCGCCGACCAGCGTGATCCGGTAGAGCTGACGGTCGAAGTCAGAGGCGTAGATGTCGGTCGGCGCGAGATGGGCCGTCGAGCGGTTGTCCCACATCGCGATGTCGCCGGGCTCCCACTTGAAGCGCACGGTGTACTCGGTGCGCACGACATGCTCCCACAGCAGCTCGAGCATCATCTGGCTTTCACGTGGGGTGAAGCCGACGATCGATTTCACGAACGACGGGCTCACGAACAGCAGCCGCTCACCCGTCTCTGGATGGACGCGCACGATCGGGTGCTCGGTCTCCATCTCGCGCCGGTTGACGCTCTCGTCGTAGGCGGCATTGCGGGAGGCGCCGGCGGGCGCCTGGAAGCGGTGGATGCCGCGTAGGCCGTCGACGATCCCTCGCATCGTCTCGGAAAGACCGTCGTAAGCGGCGGCGAGATTGGTCCAGAGCGTATCGCCGCCGAAGGGTGGAATGGTCACGCCGCGCAGGATGGAGGCTTTCGGTGGGTTGAGGGCCGCGGTGATGTCGGTATGCCAGCCGGTCCAGGGGCGCTGGGCGCTTGCCGTCCGGTGCGCCTGGGCGGTGCGCACCTTGGCGACCGAGTAGATTTCGGGATAGTCCGGAATGTGGCCGAACACGGCATGCCCGATGGTCGGCTCGCCCATCTGCCGGGCGAACGCCACATGGCCGGCGTGGTCGAGGCCCTGGCCGCGGAAGAACACGACCTTCCACTTCACGAAAGCCTCGTAAATCTGACGCCGCACCGGCTCGTCGAGCGGGCGGCTCAGATCGACGCCCGAGATTTCGGCTCCGATGTGCAGCGTCAGCGGTTTGATCACGATGCTCGCGCCAGTGGTTGCCATTTCACGTCTCCCTTGTTCGCCAGCGATCGCTCGGCTCGGCCGATCCATCATCTCGCGCCGCGCGGACAGCGAGCGTCAAGTGCGTGCTCTCGCGGGTGCGAGAGCGGCGGCCCGCTCCCCCCGTGGCACAGCTTGCCGTTGCCGCCTCGCGTCCGCGATGCCTAACCTGGGCACACGGCTGGTCGACCTTGCCGGGCGGCCGGATGTGGGGTGGCGACAACCGGGATCGGGCGGATGGCGGACGGCGACGAGATTTTCGATTTCATCGTGACGGGTGCCGGCTCGGCCGGTGCGGCGGTTGCGGCGCGACTGTCCGAGGACGGCCGGCACAGGGTCCTCCTGCTCGAGGCCGGCCCGCCCGACAAGAGTCCCTGGATCCACATCCCGCTCGGCTTCGCGAAGACCTACGTCGACCCGCGGGTCAACTGGAAGATGGAGAGCGCGCCCCACCCGCAACTCGGGGGCCGCCAGATCTACGTGCCGCGCGGCAAGACGCTGGGTGGCACGTCCTCGATCAACGGCATGGTCTATATGCGCGGCCATCCCCGCGACTACGACACGTGGCGCCAGCAGGGCTGTGTCGGCTGGGACTGGGACAGCGTGCTCCCGTATTTCAAGAAGGCGCAGAACCAGTCTCGGGGGCCGAGCGAGCTGCATGGCGCCGGCGGGCCGCTCAACGTGTCGGATCAGGTCGGCCGCTCGGAGCTCGCCGAGGCGATGATCGAGTCGGCGGCCTCGCTGGGTATTCCGCGCACGACCGACTTCAACGGCCCGACCCAGGAAGGCGCCGGCTACTACCAGACGACGACCTCGCGCAGCCGCCGCTGGAGCAGCGCCAAAGCCTACCTGGAGCCGGCCCGATCGCGGCCCAATCTCGCAATCCGCACCGGCGCGCACGCGACGCGCGTCGTGATCGAGGGCGGGCGTGCGGTCGGCGTCGAGTATCACTCGGCGCGCGGGCGGCAGGTGGCGCGAGCGCGTCGCGAGGTGATCGTGTCGGGCGGCGCCTACGGCTCGCCGCAGCTGCTGCAACTCTCGGGGATCGGCCCGGCGGCGCACTTGCGGGAGATGGGGATCGAGGTGGTTCGCGACATGCCGGCGGTGGGCGCCAACCTCCACGACCATTTCGGCATCTACCTGATGTGGCGATGCCCACGCCCGATCACCTTGAACGACCTCGAGAACAGCTGGCCGCGCAAGATCGCGGCGGCGCTCCGCTACGGCCTCCTCCGCGACGGGCCGATGGCCGTGAACGGCATTCGGGCCGGAGTCTTCACGCGCTCCGATCCGGCTATGGAGCGGCCGGATCTGCAGATCAACTTGCTCGAGTGGAGCACGCTCGAGCGCTCGAAGGACCGGGTGATCCCCCACCCCTTCCCGGGCTTCACGCTCGGCCCCGTGCATCTCGCTCCGGACGGTCGCGGCACGGTGCGGCTCGCGAGGCCCGATCCGCTGGCACCGCCCGCGATCACCTTCGGCTTCCTCGGCTCCGAGTACGACATGCGAGCCATGGTCGCGGGCGTGAAGCTCGCGCGGCGGATCGCGTCGCAGCCGGCCATGCGGTCCTATGTGACGAGTGAGCTGCTGCCGGGGCCGGACGCCGCGACCGACGCGGATCTCGAGGCTTTCGTGCGCCAGACCGGCGTCACGAACCACCACCCGACGTCGAGCTGCGCGATGGGCACGGGCAGCAACAGCGTCGTCGATCCGCGCCTGCGGGTGCACGGGATGGGGGGCCTTCGCGTCGCCGATGCCTCGATCATGCCGTTCGTCGTCGCGGGCAATACCAATGCGCCGTCGATCATGATCGGGGAGAAGGCGGCCGCGATGATCCTGGAGGATGCACGCCACGCAATCACATGAGTAACCGGCTATTCGAAGCAAAAAATTGCGGGAGGACGGAGCATTTGCCATGATGGCGGACGTGGTCATTGTGAATCATTCGCGAGATCATAGTATTCATCCACCAGAGCATAAGCTGTATATTGTTCTCGGTGCGATGTTATTTCTTGGCTGTCATATCAGTTGATGTCGTCAACAAGAAATTGCCTTTGTTGTGTCTATTTTTGCACACGTTCAGCGTTGAAACTCTTGTCATCGAGACGACGGAAGCGCTGACGGGCGGGGGCCCGGGCGCCCGACAAGGGGGAAGCAAGCTCAATAACATTCGGCCGGCACGGCCGCGGGTGTCGCATGGAGCAAGCGCTTCGCGGCAGGACGCGGCAGACCGGCAGCCATTCGGTCGCGACCGGGAGCCCTCTCGGCACCGGCGACCGTCAAGCCACGGACCGCTCCTGCCGGCAACGGTGGCGGGCGGCCCGCCCGGGACGGCGGCGAACCCCGCTACGCCGCCGTCCCGGCTCAGCTCGGCCGGCCGCATCCCGAGAGGGACCCGCGGCGGCCGTGCCCACTGCCGGAAGCAGTCATTCGGGTCGCACCGCCACACCTCCCTCCCCGACGCGGCCCGGGTGATTGCCTCCGGCAGCTGGCTTCCCGGCTCCGTAGCGAGCTTCCGGAAAGACAGCGCTGTGCTGGCGAGCACTGAAATCGGAAGAAGTGTGAGCCGTCTCACAGCCGCGAGGATCAGGGTCGCCTAGTCTCCCCTCATTCGGGGGCTCGCGCCGGCATCCAGCCAGCGCGTCACGCTCCGAGGCCGAAATCGGCCGATGCCAATCCCAGGCGCGAGCGGAGACGGACATGAGCACGCTTTCTGCCCAAGAGCAGCTTCTCCTCGAGCGCATCAATCGGGCCCGCCTGGACCCTGCGGGTGAGGCGGCCATCTACGGCATCGCCCTCAACGAGAGCGTGCCGGCCGACCGCCAGATCACAACCGCTGCCAAGCAGGTGCTGGCGCCGAGCACCATCCTCTCCAATGTTGCGGAAGGCCACAGCCAGGTGCTGTCGCAGCATGCCGAGGTGTTCGACAACGTCTTCGACGGCGTCGGATATGTGCACAACAGCCTCGGCGACGGCACGCCCACATCCCGCATTGCGGCCGCCGGCTACGTCGACACGCGCACCACCGGCTTCATCCAGAACGAGAATGTCGCGCTCAACTGGGCGACCGGCACCGTCAACGAGGAGGCGATCCTCCTCTCGCAGCATCAGGGCCTCTTCGTCGACACCTGGGACACCAACCGCGGCCATCGGACGGCGATCCTCGCCGAGGACATCCGCGAGATCGGCCTCGGCGTCTTCCGCAGCACGCTTCCTGGCAATGCCGCGATGACGACCTACTCGACCACGCAGAACTTCGGCCGCTCCGGCAATACCGTGTTCCTGACGGGCGTCGTCTACGGCGATGTCGCGGGCACCGGCCATGCGGCGGGCGTCTATGATCTGGGCGAGGGCCGCCAGAGCGTTTCCGTCGCGATCGACGGCGTCGTCCGCGATACGACGGGCCAGGGCGGCGGCTGGTCATGGGGTGGGACGGGCGGCGTGCACACCGTCACCTTCTCGGGCGGCGGCCTCGCCGCCTCGGTCAGCGCCACGATCGATGCCGGTCAGCAGAATGCCAAGGCCGACCTCGTCAACGGCACCACCATTGCCGCGTCCGCAAATGCGGTGCTGGGCGCCGGCGCCACCGGCCTCACGCTCCTCGGCGTCGCCAATCTCAAGGGCACCGGCAACTCGGGCGCCAACACGATCGTCGGCAACAAGGGCGCCAACGTGCTGGACGGCGGCGCCGGCAACGACACGGTCACGGGCGGCCTCGGCGCCGACACTTTCGTCTTCGCCAACAGCGGCGGCCATGACACCTTCACTGACTTCCTCAATGGCGTGGACCACATCGACCTGCGCCAGGTGGCGGGCGTCAGCCGCTTTGCCGATCTCGCCATCACGCAGGGCTCGAGCGGAGCCGAGCTACTGTTCGGTGCCGGCTACGGGATCACGCTCACCGGCGTCAGCGCGGGGCTCCTCGACGCCTCGGACTTCTTGTTCGGCAGCGGCATCGCGGCCGCCACGCAGGGCAACGACACCCTCGTTGGCACCGCCAACGCCGACACCATCGATGGCCTCGGCGGCAACGACAGCATCTCGGGCGGTGCCGGCAATGACACACTCACCGGCGGCGACGGCAACGACTTCCTCGACGGCGGTGCCGATACCGACAGCATGATCGGAGGTGCCGGCAATGACACCTACATCGTCGGCCGCACCAGCGACGTCGTCGTCGAGGCGGCTGGCGGCGGCACCGACCTCGTCCGCACGTGGCTCTTCAGCCTCGACCTCGCCAACTATGCCAACGTCGAGAACGCGCTGCTGACCGGCACGTCCAGCTACTCGATCACCGGCAACGGCGGCGCCAATGTGCTGACCGGCAACTCCGGCAACAACACACTCACCGGCAATGCCGGCAACGACACGCTCAACGGTGGGGGCGGCAACGACTTCCTCAACGGCGGCACCGGCATCGACAGCATGATCGGCGGCGCCGGCAACGACACCTTCATCGTCGACAGCACGAGCGACAAGGTGGTCGAGGCGGCGGGCGGCGGCACCGACCTGGTGCGCACCTGGGCCTTCAGTCTGAACCTCGCCAACTACGCCAATGTCGAGAACGCGCTGCTGACGGGCACGTCTGCGCTGAGCCTCACCGGCAACAGCGGCGCCAACAAGCTCACCGGCAATGCCGGCGCCAACACTATGACCGGCGGCCTCGGCGCCGACACGTTCGTCTTCAACACGGTGCTCGGGGGGACGAACATCGACCGCATCACCGATTTCTCGGTCACCGACGACACCATCGCGCTCGAGAACTCGGTCATGACGGCGCTCGGTGCGGCGGGAGCGCTCACGTCCGGGCAGTTCTTCGTCGGCACGCAGGCGCACGATGCAGACGACCGCATCATCTACAACGCCTCCACCGGCGGTCTGTTCTACGACAGCAACGGCAACCTAGCCGGCGGCGCCGTGCAGCTCGCCACGCTCTCGGCCGGACTTTCGCTGACAGCAGCGGATTTCCAGGTGATCTGAGGCGGCGCAAGGCGGTCGGCCCGGTGCGGAGCTGCTTCCGCCGCCGGCCGCGTGGCCGGATGCATCAATCGCGGCCGCCAGGCCGCCCGGGCGGCCGTTAGCCCATCAAAACGCTTGCATTCCCGATCGCGAGCCGCTTTAACTCCCCAGGTGGCTCGCGATCCGCGAGTGCCCTTCAGTCCCGGAACCGGCCGGACCCATGACCCGCACGATGACGGCAGCCCTGGCTTCGAGCCGCACCGCCCTCCGGCGGTTGCCTGCTGCGCGTGCGCTCACCCTCCTCCTTACAAGCCCCTGAGCCAACACGGCTTCGGTCCGACGAGGATCGCGAGCGGCGCTCAGGGGACCGAATGCCGACGGAGCTGCTGGATCAAGCGCCAGCTCGCGCACAGCGCTGGCCATTCGAAGGACGGAATGCCATGACCGACACGGGCAAGCACGACACCGCCGCCGTCATCGCCGCCAACGCGGCGAAGGACCCGAAAGATCGCGTGCTCATCTTCGACACCACGCTGCGCGACGGCGAGCAGTCGCCTGGCGCCGCCATGACTCTCGAGGACAAGCTGCGCGTCGCCGAGATCCTCGACGAGATGGGCGTCGACATCATCGAGGCCGGCATCCCGATCTCGTCCAACGGCGATTTCGAGGCCGTCTGCGAGATCGCCAAGCTGGTCAAGAATTCCGTCGTTTGCGGACTCTCGCGCTCGAGCTTCGCCGACATCGACCGCGCCGGGCAGGCGGTGAAGTACGCCAAGCGGCCGCGCATCCACACGTTCATCTCGACAAGCCCGGTCCATCGCAAGTGGAAGCTGCAGATGAGCGCCGAGCAGGTGATCGAGGCGTCCGGCGCCAGCGTCGCCCGGGCCCGCAACTACACCGATTACGTCGAGTGGAGCGCCGAGGACGCGACGCGCACCGAGTGGGACGTGCTCTTCCGCTGCTGCGAGATCGCCATCAAGCAGGGCGCCACCACGATCAACATCCCCGACACGGTCGGCTACTCGGTGCCGGAGGAGTACTATGCCCTCATCAAGCGGCTGCGCGAGGAGGTGCCGGGCGGTGATACGGTGGTCTGGTCCACGCACTGCCACAACGACCTCGGCATGGCCGTCGCCAACTCGCTCGCCGGCGTGCGCGCGGGCGCCCGGCAGATCGAGTGCACCATCAACGGCCTCGGCGAGCGGGCGGGCAACGCCTCGCTCGAGGAGGTGGTGATGGCCATGAAGGTGCGCGCCGACATCCTGCCCTATTGGACCGAGGTGGATTCGAGCAAGTTCGTGCGCGCCTCCAAGCTGGTCGCCGCAGTCTCGGCCTTCCCCGTGCAGTACAACAAGGCCGTGGTAGGCCGGAACGCCTTCGCGCACGAGAGCGGCATCCACCAGGACGGCATGCTCAAGAACGTCGAGACCTACGAGATCATGCGGCCCGAGGACGTCGGCCTCTCGAAGTCGACGCTGTCGCTGGGCAAGCTGTCCGGCCGCGCCGCCTTCCGGGACAAGCTGAAGCAGTTGGGCTACGAGCTCGGCGACAACGCCTTCCAGGATGCCTTCCGCCGCTTCAAGGATCTGGCCGACAAGAAGAAGCTCGTCTTCGACGAGGACATCGAGGCGCTGGTCGACCAGGAGGTCGCGACGCAATACGACCGCATCCGGCTGGTCGGGCTGTCGGTGGCGGCCGGGCTCGGCGTCGCGCCGAAGGCCACGCTGGCGCTCGAGATCGATGGCGTGCGCCACGAGCACGAGAGCGTCGGCGATGGTCCGGTCGATGCCATCTTCAAGTGCATCAAGGCGCTGGTGCCGCACGAGGCGCGGCTGCCTCTCTATCAGGTGTCGGCCGTGACCGAGGGCACCGACGCGCAGGCCGAGGTGATGGTGCGCCTCGAGGAGAACGGCAAGGAGGTGACCGGCCGCGGCGCCGACACCGACACCATGGTGGCCTCGGCGCGGGCGTACGTGGCAGCCCTCAACAAGCTGATGATGAAGCGGCTCCGCGGCCCCAACGCGCAGGCGATGGCCAGCTGATCGAGCGGGCTGGCGGCTTCGAGACGGGAAGGGGCGGCTTCGTTGCCGCCCTGCCTGTGCCGCGGCCACCAGGGGCACTACCTTCCCGCGTGCTTCGATTGCCCGGACCGAAGATGAACGGCTTGGACATCGCTCTCCGCCTCGTCGGAGCCTTCTATGTGCTGGGTGGGGCGCTGCTCGTGCGGGCGGTTCTGTCGGTGCGGATGCTGGACGCTGCAATCGCAACCATCTCGGCCGAGAAGCCCGGTGCGGGCTCCGATGGCCGCGCCTTGTGGCATCTGGCCAATGCGGTTCTGCTGTTTGCCGGCGGCTTGGCGCTGATGCTGCTGTCGGACCTGGCAGTCTGGTTGTTCGTGACGTCCCTCGCCGGGCAGGCGCTCTATCTCTTCTGGCTGGCTCCGGCGCATTTCGACCGCCTCGATGCGCCCGACGAGCTCGGCCGGCGACAATCGCTCAACGCATTCGCGATCTATGCGGCCGCCACGGCGCTGGTGGTGTGGGGCTGGTGGCGCGCCCGGCTCGTTCACTGGCGAGACGAGCCGTGGGAGATGCTGGCAGCGGCGGGAGCGGCCATTGCCGTGCTCATCGGCTACATCGTGCTGGCGTGGCGCAGGCCGCTCGGTCCGGACCGCCATTCGAGGACGCCGGACGGCGACGATCACGCCTGACGGGAAAGCCAGCCTGCTTCGGGCTTCTGCTGCCGCTGAGGCGTTCACGCATTATCTGTGCCGGCAACGACATCGGCATGCTCTCGTGCTATCCGCATCGTCTGCCGGCCCGGTGAGATGATCCGGGCCGTCGGCGCCAGAGCAGCCGCAACAAGAAAGCTGTCCGCTCCGATGCGGGTTTTCTCGGACGACATTGCCATCGATCTCGGCACCGCCAACACGCTGGTGCACGTGGTGGGTCGCGGCATCATCATCGACGAGCCGTCCCTCGTCGCGGTGCAGAATCGCG